>NZ_SCTN01000321.1 GCF_004297345.1 Aquabacterium sp.
GGCGTTGATGTTGCGCAGCACCTGCGGGATGGGCTTGGCCGCGATGAAGCCAATCTTCTTGGACTTCGTCATGTGGCCGGCGATCACGCCGTTGAGGTACTGGCACTCGTCGATGTAGCCAAAGAAGCTGCCCACCGTCTTGGGGTGCTTGGCCGCATCCCACATGCCGCCGCAGTGCGCAAAGCGAACGTCCGGGTTCTTCTTGGCCACATCCAGGATGTGCGGATTGAAGTAGCCGAACGAGGTCGGGAACAGCAAGGTGGCGCCATCCTGCGAGATCATGCCCTGCATGGTCTTTTGCACAGCCTGGGTCTCAGGCACGTTTTCTTCGCCCACGACCTTGATGCCAGGCATCTTCTTGATCTCGGAGGCAGCTTCGTAGTGCGACTGGTTGTAGCCGAAGTCATCCTTCGGGCCGACATAGATCATGCCGATCGTCAGCGGTTTCTGGGCCATGACAAGATCGGACAACCCACCCAGCGCCAATCCAGCACCTGCAGCTCCGACACCCTTGATCCACGTCCGACGATTCCATTGATCCATTGACGACATGCGTATCTCCTTGCACCAGTCTGTTGCACAACCCATCACCCGCGCACTGCCTTGAGGCGATCTGCCATACCGTGTGATGTACAGGCTTGTATACAAGCAACGTGCGTGCCATCGCCACACGCCAGGGGTATCTGGCGACGCGCCTTGAACCAAGGGCGACAACCAAGGGGAAAGCCCCTGCACGCGCAGGGTGCCCCTCACTACAGTGCGCGGGTTTTCAACTCTCCCGCCCTTCCATCATGCGCAAACAGATGGTCAAAGCCGGCTGTGTCGCCCTTCTGGCCAGCCTGACCGCACTCCCCTCCCTCTCTCTGGCCGCTACCGCCACGCTGGCGCCGAGCAGCGCAGTCAGCATCACGACCCTCTCGCCGAAACAGCTGGCCAACGTGATCAACGGCATCCGTGATGGCCTGAGTCAACGTGCCTTGAGCCCCGCAGAGATCGAGATGCTGGGCAAGCTGCATCAACTGGCCAATGACATGGACACCATCTACCAAGGCGACCAGGGCGACGCCAGCGCCAGCAAGGCGCTGTTCGAGCGCCACTTTCAGGAGCGCATGGAGGCGGCAACGCAAATCGCTCAAGCTTGCTATGGCGCGTCTTCGGCACGGATCACATTGGCTCGCAATGCCTACATCCTGATGAGCTATGACGCCTTGGTGCGCCACAACCCAGACTTCTTCTGGGCACGCCTGGGCATCTTTGCGGCCAATGAAGTTCGCTCCAACCTGGCTCTGGCTTTCAGCCTCAAGGGGGCGCTGGATGCGCTGATGTCCGCTGACCCTGGCGCCGCACGCGTGAACATCGCAGGCTTGTCACTGGCCTCGGCGGCAAAGATGGTGGGTGATGCCACGAAAGACCTGATCGACGGGCAAAGCAACGTGCTGGCCAACATCGGTACGCTGGCCTTGCTGCACAAACGCTATGGCGCCCAGGCCATGACGACCGTTCCCGGCCTGAGCCCGGAGGCCATCCAGGGCTACACACTGCAGCAAGCGGCAGATGCGGTTCGCGATGCCACCGGGCAGAGCAGCCAGTTTCACCAGCTGGCCACACAGGCGGCCATCCAGTTCGGCATGCACGAGCAAACCTACCTGCTTCAACCCATGTGGGACAAGCCGAACATCAAGGCCATGGCCCAGTTGAACGACTGGATGTTGAAAAACAGCCTGGAGACCCTGGGTATGCGTGGCGACATCTTCATTGGCGCCAACAAGTTCCAACCCTATGTGGCACCGTACCTGATCATCCGCGCGCCCATCGGCGCCACCAACCTGGCCTCCGTCACAGACCGCATCGCCATTGCCCGCAACGGGTTCACGGTGCTCGATGGCTGGAACCAGAACGCCCTGCTGTCTGGCTGGATCCAACAGGCGCAAAGCTGCCTGGGCCAGGCACAGGGGCTGTACCAACCCATAGGCGCGCGCTGAACCAGCGCTGGCTCAAGTCCGCGTCGAAAGCACCGAAAAGAGGAGACGACACACCCCAGGGATCGCAGCAATGAAGAAAAGCCTTTACGCCACCCTTGGCATGGACCCCAAGGCCAGCGAAGGGGAGATCCGCGCCGCGTATGAACGCCGCCTGGCCGAAACGCCAGAGGACGACGCCATCACGCGACTCGCGCTGAAGGAAGCCTGGAATGTGCTGGGCCATACGCAGCGCCGCGCGGTCTACGACGCCAGTCTGCGCGAGCAGGTTGCGCACAGTACCGCCAGGCCAAACGCAGCATCCAGCAAATCTGCTCCGGGGCGGTCCACTCGCCACCAGGCCGACACGGCACCATCAGGGCACGGCAAGATGTGGCTCATGGCCGGTCTGGGCGTGATCGTGGCGACAGCCTGGCTCGTGACGCATCACCGACGCGCCACAACAGACAAGGTCGACGATGCGCGGCATGCCGCTATTCAACTCGATCACCGCGATCCCGGAGCCCCGGGCGGTGTCTCCAGCGTGCCACCATCACCCGCGCCATTCAGCCCGAATCCCACAGGCAGGGTGCTGACAGCCGAACAACTGTTTGCCCAGGCCTCACCCAGCATCGTGCGCATCAACGTGCTCGGCAACAACGGCGATGAGATGGGGCACGGCAGTGGCGTGGTCATCGATCAAGGCAAGGTGATCACCAACTGCCACGTTGCCAAGGCCGGCCCTAATCTGAAGGTCAAGCACCAGGGCAAGCAATACGACGCGTCCATCATCATCAATGACGAGCAACACGATTTGTGCAAGCTGTCCGTGCTGGGCCTGGATGCACCAGCCGTTCCCGTTGGCAAGGTAGCGGGCATGCAGGTCGGGCAGAAGGTTTATGCCCTCGGATCGCCGAAAGGCCTGGACCTGACGCTGAGCGACGGCATGGTGTCGTCCTTGCGCGAGGGCGAAGACGGCACCTACATCCAGACGACGGCGCCCATTTCGCCCGGTTCGAGCGGGGGCGGTCTGTTCAATGAACACGGGGTTCTGGTTGGCATCGTGACCTTCCAGATACGCAGCGGACAGAACCTGAACTTCGCCATTCCCGCCGACTGGATCGACCAGATGCGATCCAACTCAGTGGCCGCACGCAGCGAGGCCAGCAATGATGCCGACAGCCCCACCAAAGTCATTCAAGGGACATGGCACTGCTTTGGCCCCCTGACAGGCCGCGGGATGGACGTGACGCTGGATGAGCAAGGCAACGCCAGTGGCTCCTTTGATGGCCAACCCATCGGCGGCCGCTATTACCTGAACAACAAGCAGCTCTTCCTCATGGGCAACAACTTCCTGGTGGAAGAACTCTCATCCAGTCGCATGGTGCTCAGCAAGGGACAAGGGCGCAGACTCGCTTGCAACCATTGAGGGCGGCATCACCAGCAAGCCCTCGCGCAGCCAGCCTCCGAGCAGCTTGGCGGCCGCCACAGCGGCGTCCTCACCCTCGCGTGCCTGACCATGCAAGCCTGCGCAGATATCCGCGAAGCTGCGCCCCAACAGCAAGCGCGTCAGAGCCTGCGCCTCCGGCTCGCAGACGCTGCGAAAGTGCGGGCGCTCATCCGTACGCCAGACCAGCACGGTCACGGGCTGCGGCAAGGGCATGACAGCAGGCACCTCCTCGTCCTGATCCAGGGCGTGCCACAACGCCAGGGTATTGCTCTGAAGCACCACCAAGGCCACGCTGGCGTGCGCCTGCAAGGGCGCCTGGGTCCACTCGTCCACGGGCATGGCGGCCAGCGCTGCTGCAGTGAGGACGGTGGCATCGGCCGCATCAAAGGCACGGCGCAAAGCCCAGTCAAGCCGAGCGAGCTCCGCCACCTCTGGATGATCACCCGCCCCCATCTGCACCAGACGAGCACCATCCAGCCAGGCAGGCCATGCCTCTCCATACCAGCGCAGATTGGCATGCGCCGAGGGATGCTGCTCGATGAAGGCCAAGGCCAGACGATCAAACCACTCGTCACCCAGATAACGCCAGGTATGCCCGAAGGTATCGCGCATGGTTTCCAGCAAGCGCGCGCGGTAGGCATGGTGATAGATGCCCAGACGTCGCTGCGCACTGAGGCCTGGCCCATCGCACACATCCAGCATGGCAGCATCGTCACCGCTCAGAACGTTCGCCTGCATGCGTGCCTGCATATCGGCCAGGCTCAAGGTGGCGGCGTGTGTCTTCATGCGGCCTCCCGCCAGGCACCGACTGCCACGTCACGGGCATGGTTCAGCTCATTGATCAAGTCCGACAAGGGAGGAATGTGATCATCGCGTTCGATCATCGTGGCCACATGCCCGAAGCGGCGGCAGGCATGCTCGTACAAGGACCACACGGGTTCTGACACAGGGTGATCGTGTGTATCGATGATGTGATCGCCGTTGTGTGAATGGCCCGCCAGATGAATCTGCTGAACACGGTGCGCGGGCATGCTGTTCAAGTAAGCCAGCGCATCAAAACCATGGTTCACGCTGCTGACGTAGATGTTGTTGACATCCAGCAGCAAAAGGCAATCGGCCTGCTCGCACACCGCAGCAACAAAGTCCCACTCGCTCATGTGCGACTGCTTGAAGTTCACGTAACTGGACACGTTTTCCAGCACCAGGCGGCGCCCCAGGGCGTCCTGCACTTGCTGCACATTGCGCACGACCACATCCAGCGCTTCATCGGTATAGGGCAGCGGCATCAGGTCGTGCAGTTGCCGCCCATGCACGCCCGTCCAGCACAAGTGATCGGACACCCACAGGGGTTGCACGCGCTCGATCAGCTGTCGGAGTTGTTTCAGATAGGCGCGATCGGGCCCGGCCACCGAGCCGATCGACAAGGCCACGCCATGCATGGCCATGGGATAACGTTCGCGGATGGCATCCAGCATGCGCAAGGGCTTGCCACCCGGCACCAGGTAGTTGTCGCTGATGATTTCCAGCCAGTCCACGCGCTGTGGCGCAGCCAGGAAATCAGCGTAGTGTGTCGTGCGCAAGCCCAGGCCAAATCCAGGCGAGGGCTGCGTCAGACGCACAGGGCCACCATAGGCCGGATTGCGCATGCTCATGTCGATGCCCCCTGCTGCTTACTTGGCGTCGATGTCGCCGATGGTGCCGCCCTTGGTCAGGCAGGCCCGGGCGTCCATGGCCTTGAAGCCGTGGCCCTTACAGGCGTTCTGGCCTTTGCAGGCGTGCTCGGCTGTCTTGCAATCGCTGTTGCCCTTGCAACTGTGCACGCCGTAGCAATGCACCTTGTCGCTGGCAGCCACGGCTGCGCCCATGCTGCCGGCAGGCGCATCGGCGGCAAAGACGGCACCGCTCAGGGCCATGGCGGCGGCAGCGGCTGCAAAGGATGCGGATTGGCGTGAGGTCATGTGATTTCTCCGTTCGGTCAGGTGTTGATGACTAAAAGTGCCCCGGCCAAATTCGCCAGGGACACCGAGTAGTCGGGCAACAAGCCCAGTCCTTACACCGATTCGAAAAAAACTTTCAGCTCACGATGGGTCAATGCCTGTGGCTGTGTGTTTCATCGTCTTCAATGGCTTCGATGCCATGCCACGATCGACGCGAGGCGCCCCCCACTGGCCTGTAAAAGCCCACGACCAAGGCCACCACACACAACAACCCCGCCACCTTGATCACCGAGGCAAGGGGCACAAACCACCACACGAAGGTGGCCAGCGCGTCACTGCCAAGCCCATGCGCGCCCAGCGACATCAAGGTCAACAGATCCTCACAGACATCCCCTCCTACGGCTGCCAGTGGCGCCATGCCCAACCAGCTGAGCGCGGGCATGGGCGTATTGGGCTCGCGCGGCCCGACCAGGCGTGCAAACGCTCGTGATGAGAACCTGGCCACGATATAACCCCAGCACGCGATGAATGCCAGATCCCAGACCATGGCCCACGCGGGTTGCCCGACCATGTTCCATGGCAAGGTATGGATACCCACAATCTCAGTCGGCAACCAAACCCCGATCTGCTGCGCAGCCAAGCCCCCCGCCTGGGACGCAGCCGCCATCAAGCCATGCCAGCTCAGCTCCCGCGCCTGGGAAGGCAGCAGACACATGCCAGATATCAGCATGGCCACCAGGCCCAGGGCGAACGCCAGCGCCAGGTGCCTCCATGGCCGACTGTGCTGCCACACCGACTCCAACGCCACCATCGGCATGGGCGCAGGTATCACGGTCATCTTCGTGCGTGCATCGGTGTTCCAGGGATCGACAACTTGGGGCTGCATGTCCCGAGACATCATGCCCAGCAAGGCCCACCAGGGCGTGTCCCACAAGGGGTCGTGCTTCACGAAACGCACCGGATCGCGAGACTCGTTCAGGACGGGCGGCGACCATTCCGTGATGTCCATCTCCACACGCAACTCATCGACCATCCATTTCAAGGCCATGTCCGACACGCCCGTGGTGGCCGTGTCATAGCTGCCGCCCGCGTCACAGTGCACGCCCGGGTACCAGACCTGGCGCAGGGTGCGCATGGGCAGCCCTTGCTCATCGAGTTGATCGAGGTTGCCGGGCTCTTCGTACAAACGGGGCGCGAATGTCCACCGATGCTCGTCCAGTGACAGTGCATGGCGGACATGATGGATACGCTTGTTGCGCAAGGTGGCCGTGCCAGGGTTGCTGCGAGACAGGGGCCCGGGCAAACCGACCGACTCCACCGTATCCCAGACACCCACCCAGTGCACCCAGGCTTCACGCCCCTGCGCCGTGGCGAACTGCGCCTTGACCTGCTCGGCCAGATCCTCACGCCCGAATACCTTTTTGTGCCCCGCAGCATGCAGGCGGCGCGTCATCGTCTGCACGGCATTTTTCGACGCTCGGGGTTGCGAGAAATAGATGCGTATCAGCGTGGGCACCAAAGGCTCGTGCTCCGGCCGGATGATGCCAAACAGGTTGACCATGCCCGCCAGGCATCGCACCGTGAACGCCCCCCGCGAAAAGCCGAACAGGTAGATCTGATCTTGCGGGCCTCGCCAGTGGCGCATCAGGAACAGGTAAGCCTGCTCGATGTTGTCGTAGATGCCTCGACCTGATGCCAACCCGGACAGCCGCTCCCAGGTGCGCTTGCCCCAATCGAACAGATCAGTGGGTGGGACAGAATCCGGCGAGCCCACACCCGGGTCGTAATACAGCACACGATCGACATCCTGGGCAGGCTCCTGCGCATTGAGATGCGCATACAGCTTGAGCACATTCGTGTCGTTCTGCCCGGCTGTCAGCGTGTTGTTCGTACCATCGCAACACACCACGAGTTGACGCGGTCTGGTCGTCATGCAGCACCTCCGGCATGTCACATGAATGAAACAAATGCATCATGCAACCAAGGCCCGCGTCGCGCCTCCCCCAAGACTTAGGGAGTGTGTTCACACCCGAACCATGCAGCCGTCAACGCAGATCTGCCAGCAAGCGCCCGTGCTTGAGTGACCAATCCTCGTGCTCCTGCTCGCGCCAGGGTTCTTTCAAGGCCTCCTCGTTCCACTGCTTCATCGAGGGCAGTGACAACAGGTGATCCGCATAAGCCATGGCTGGCGATGACAGGATCAGGCCATAGGTCTGGATGCGAAAGGCCACAGGCGCAAAGAAGGCGTCCACCGCCGTGAACGCCGGCCCTGCCAGAAAGGGCCCGCCGAAACGCGCCAGGCCATCGCACCACAACTCATCCAGCCGGCTCAGATCAGACTGGATGCGCGCCTGCTCGGCCTCATGCAACTGGATGCGCAACCCGCAATTCATCGAGCAGACCACTCGCAAGGTGGCAAAGCCCGAATGCATCTCGGCGGTGGCGCTGCGTGCCCAGGCCCGCGTGGCGGGCTCGGTCGGCCACACACCCTGGTGCTGCTCGGCCAGGTATTCGGCAATCGCCAGCGAGTCCCACACCACCAGGCCATCGGCATGCAGGCAAGGAACCTTGCCCGTAGGCGAGACCGGCCGAAACGCCTGCCAGTTGGAACCCGGCCCGAACGGGTGCATGTGCTCGGTGAACGGCACGCCCAACTGCTTGAGCAGCACCCAGGGGCGCAGAGACCAGGACGAATAGTTCTTGTTGGCGATGTGCAGATCGTACATAGGGGGCTCCCGAGTGCCCAACCTGGCGCTTGGCAACAGGTGAAGGCTGGTGGCGTCGCGTACCGTATAACCAGGCAGCTTAGTCGCCCTTCGCCCCCGACAGGGGCAATGCCCCTTTCTTCACCACCATTCGGTGAGGATCTGACACAGAGTTAACACAGTCGGGCTGGCTCAACTGCCGGATGCTTGACAGTCCCAGCATTAACCCGACAGGGTGATGTCCGAATCGCCAGATGGTGCTCACGTGCTTACAGTCGTGACGCTTTTCACAGTTCAGTTTCGCCATCTGCCGGCGCAACCGAACTGGTGACACTGATCTCTCCCTGTCGGGACCGGTCTGTCGCGCTCTCCTGCGACACCCCAAGACCACCCGTTCGACCCCGCCTCCTGGCGGGGTCTTTTTTTGCGGCATGCCCCTCCAATCCGGGGGAGTGTCCCGGCGATGACGCCAAAACTCGCACGATCGTGCGGAAACAGTTGCCACAAGTGCCCGACTCTGGGGTATAAATGCGCCCTGATTCGAACGACCGTTTGAAATGAACGATCGTTCGAAAATACAACCCTTTCTTCCAACAGCGCCGCCCGTGCCTGGCGCAGACCTGAACCGAGGTGACATATGCCGCAGTACAAGGCCCCTTTGCGCGACATGCGCTTCCTGCTCAACGAAGTCTTTGACTACAGCGCGCACTACGCCCAGCAACCCAACGCCGAAGACGCAACGCCTGATATGGTCGATGCGATTCTGGAAGGCGCCGCCACCTTCTGCGAAGAAGTGCTGGCCCCCCTGAACCTGTCCGGCGACCAGGAAGGCTGCACCTTCAACAACGGTGAAGTCACCACCCCCAAGGGCTTCAAGGAAGCCTACGCCGAGTACGTAGCCGGCGGCTGGCAAGGCATTTCGCACCCTAAGCAGTACGGCGGCCAGGAACTGCCGATGTCGCTGAACCTGCTGAAGTCGGAAATGATGGGCACGGCCAACTGGTCGTTCACCATGTACCCCGGCCTGAGCCTGGGTTGCATGAACACCATCTTCCAGTTCGGCACCGAAGCCCAGAAGAACACCTACATGCCTCCGCTGGTCAGCGGCGAGTGGACCGGCACCATGTGCCTGACCGAACCCCAGTGCGGCACCGACCTGGGCCAGGTCAAGACCAAGGCTGAACCCCAGCCTGACGGCACCTACAAGATCACCGGCACCAAGATCTTCATCTCGGCCGGCGAACACGACATGTCGGCCAACATCATCCACATCGTGCTGGCCCGCCTGCCCGACGCCCCCAAGGGCACCCGAGGCATCTCGCTGTTCATCGTGCCCAAGTTCATGGTCAACGCCGACGGCTCCGTGGGCGCACGCAACACGGTGGCCTGCGGTGCCATCGAGCACAAGATGGGCATCCGCGCATCGGCCACGGCTGTGCTGAACTTTGATGGCGCCACCGGCTTCATGATCGCCGAGCCCAACAAGGGCTTGGAAGCCATGTTCACCTTCATGAACACGGCCCGTATCGGTACCGCCGTGCAAGGCCTGGCTCACGCCGAACTGTCGTACCAAGGCTCGCTGCCTTACGCCAAGGAACGCCGCTCCATGCGCGCCCTGTCCGGCAAGAAGGACGCAGACCACACGGCTGACGCGCTGATCTGGCACGCTGACGTGCGCCGCATGCTGCTGACGCAACGTGCCGTGGCCGAAGGCGCACGCGCCATGATCTACAGCGCAGCCAAGCTGGCTGACAACATGGTCGCTGGCGTGTCCACCGGCAACAAGGCGCAGTACGAGAAGTACGACGACGAGCTGGGCTTCTTCACGCCTATCCTCAAGGGCTTCATCACTGAAATGGGCCTGGAAGCCGCCAACATCGGCATGCAGGTCTTCGGTGGCCACGGCTACATCAAGGAGCACGGCATGGAGCAGATCGCCCGTGACGCGCGCATCTCCACACTGTATGAAGGCACCACCGGCATCCAGGCGCTTGACCTGCTGGGCCGCAAGACCCTGCTGCAATCGCGCGGCAAGTGCGTGTTCGACTTCACCAACGAGATGATCGCCCAAGCCAAGCCTCACCTGCTGGACGGCGGCCCCATCGGCAAGATGGCCCGAGCCTGCTTCAAGCGCGCCATGCAGTGGAAGTGGATGACCGTCAAGATCATGCTGCGCGCCAACAAGGACCGCGATGTGGTCAGCGCCGCCTGCTACGACTTCCTGATGTACTCGGGCTTCGTGATGATGGGCCACTTCTGGCTCAAGCAAGCCATCGTGGCCAACGAGAAGCTGGCCAAGGGCGGCAAGGATTCGGCCGACTTCTACAAGGCCAAGCTGCAAACCGCCGAGTTCTACTTCGAACGCCTGCTGCCTCGCGCTGACGGCCACAAGAACACGATGCTGGCACCCACCAGCTCGCTCATGCAGATGAGCAACGAGCACTTCACGTTCCTGTGATCCCTTGCGAGGCGTCGGCCTCGCAACCGGCACCACTCGCCCAAAAGAAAGGCTCCCGCGAAGGGAGCCTTTTTTCTTGCTCGGTCGAGATCGATTGAACGATCAAGTGCCCGTTCAGGCAGCCCAGTGCCGCTTCATGAACTCCGCTTGACGATCCAGCGCCTTGACGGAACTGGGCATCAGGGCCGCATGCACCTGGAACACGTGCCAGCGCTTGAGGTAGACCTCCAGCTCCGAGGTACGCCCAGCCGCCGTGGCCGCCTCGACCAGCCAGGTCGAGTTGTCATACAGCACCTCGTCTTCGCCCACCTGGATCAGCGAGGGCGGCAGCTTGGAGATGTCCTGCGCCATCGGGTTGGCCAGCGGGTGATCCTTGGGCGCATTCAAGGCGCCCTCCACCTGCTCGGCCCAGGCCAGGCGGATCATGGGATCGCGCGACTCACGCTCATAAGCCGTCGTGTTGGGCAAGGGATGCAAGCTGAACGCCGGCGACATCATCACGAGAGATGACGGCCCCGGCATGCCGGCCTTCATCGCGGCAATGGCCGTCATGAACGTCAGGTTGCCACCAGCCGAATCGCCCGCGATGGTGATGCGATCTGGCGAGAAGCCCTCTTTGAGCAACTGCCGATAGCAGCTCACGCAATCATCCAGCTGAGCAGGAAACGGGGCCTCGGGGGCCAGGCGGTAATGCGGCGCCAGCACCAAAGCACCCGTGATGGCCGACAGGCGGCGCGTGATGCTGCGGTGCGTGCGCGGGCTGCCCGCCACGAAGGCCCCACCGTGCAGATACAGGATGGCGTGGCGCGGTTTCTTCGATGAACCTTTGGGTGTCACGCGCTCGACGGGAATGTGATCGACCATGTCCGCCTGCACTTGCGCGCGGCCATCTTGCGGCATCAAGGCAGAGCCCACCGCCAGCGCCACACGCTGCACAACAAACGGAAATGGCGGGCCCAGGAAGGGCTTGAGGCTCACACGCAGCGCCATGCGCATGATGGCCGCGGCCATCGACTCACGCAAACCGGCTGGCGGTTGATAACGGCGGATGACCGGATGGGCCTGCACCTGTTGGGCACCTGTATCGAGTTGAGCAGCCGACATTGTTGGACTCCTGTCTCAGCGACAAAGCCGGACGATGTGCCCGGCTTGATAAATGGTCAGATAGGTCAGATCAGACCAGGTTGATCAACCCAGCATGGTCTTCCTGGCAAAGAAGGTGGTGACAGGCTGGTACCAGGAACCGAGCACGCGCACGAACAGATCGAGGAACTTGGCATCCGGGCCGACCACCACGCGGCGCTTGTTGCCCTCCACCGCACGCAGGATCTGCAAGGCAGCGCTTTCAGCCGTGGTGGTGTTGAGCAGCTTGTCGAACTTGTCCTTGGCGGCCTGGGCACTGCCACCGGTCTTGGCGGCAATGCTGTTGTCCATCTTGGCGTCACGCGCGATGTTGGTACGGATACCGCCTGGGTGCACGCAGGTAGCACTCACGCCGCAGTTCTCCAGATCCAGCTCCTGGCGCAGCGATTCAGTGAAACCGCGCACGGCGAACTTGCTGGCGTTGTAGGTGCCTTGTGTAGGCAGCGACAGCAGGCCGAACAGGCTGGAGGTATTGATGATGTGACCGTCACCCGACTTCTTGAGGTACGGCAGGAAGGCTTGCGAGCCCCACACCACGCCCCAGAAGTTGATGCCCATGATCCACTCGAAATCCTTCGGCGTCACGGTATCGAGAAAGGCACCCAGCGCCACGCCGGCATTGTTGAAGATCAGGTTGACCTTGCCATGATCGGCCACAACTTGCGCGGCCCAGGCGTCCATCGCTTCACGATCGGCCACGTTCACCTTGGTCGTGGTGACCTTGACACCCAGCTTGCCCGCCATCTGGGCAGTTTCAGCCAGGCCGACTTCATTGACATCACTCAGAGCCAGATGGCAGCCGCGACGCGCCAACTCCAGTGCCAGCGTGCGCCCCATACCCGATGCCGCACCGGTGATGGCAGCCACTTTGTTCTTGAAGTTCTTCATGATGTCTCTGTTCGATCCGCGTTGTTGCCTTCAATGACGATCTGGAGCTTACCCCGCCGCAACGGCGTATTTACCCAGGCCATCTACCCATCCCGCAGCAGAAAACAGCGTGCCGCGACACCCGGATCTGGGGTGCGGCGTTCGCACATCTGCAACCCTGCATCACAACTTGCGGGACAATACAGGGTGTGGACCGAGTTCACTTCGCTTGCCGCTACACGAACCGTGTCACACCCATTTTGAC
>NZ_SCTN01000322.1 GCF_004297345.1 Aquabacterium sp.
ATCTGGCTTACGAGATGCTCAACAAGATCCCGGGTGTGAGCGTGGTCAAGCCCAAGGGCGCCTTGTACATGTTCCCCAAGCTGGATCCCAAGATGTACCCCATCGCGGATGACCAGCAGTTTGCCTACGAGCTGTTGGCCGAAGAGAAGGTGCTGATCGTGCAGGGCACGGGCTTCAACTGGGCACACCCGGATCACTTCCGCTTGGTGTTCCTGCCCAATAGCGATGACCTGGCCGAGGCCATCAACCGCATCGCCCGCTTCCTGGACGGCTATCGCAAGCGCCACGCCTGATTGCTGTTGACCTGTTTAGTTTCCATGTCGGGGGCAAGCGGCCCCCACAAGTGTTTTCAAGTGAGATTCGAATGAGCCAAGAACAAAACCGCCCGCTGAGGGTTGGCCTGCTGGGTATCGGTACCGTTGGTAGCGGCACCTTCACCGTGCTGAAGCGCAACCAGGAAGAGATTCGCCGCCGCGCCGGTCATGGCATCGAGATCACGATGGTGGCTGATCTCAACACCGAGCGTGCGCGTGAAGTGGTGGGCGATGCTGCGCAAGTGGTGGCTGACGCTCGCCAGGTGATTGCCAATCCGGATATCGACGTGGTGGTCGAGCTCATTGGCGGTTATGGCATTGCCAAGGCCCTGGTGCTGGAAGCGATTGCCGCCGGCAAGCACGTGGTCACGGCCAACAAGGCCCTGCTGGCCGTGCACGGCACCGAGATCTTTGCAGCGGCGCGCGAAAAGGGCGTGATGGTGGCGTTCGAGGCCGCTGTGGCCGGTGGCATCCCCATCATCAAGGCGCTGCGTGAAGGCCTGACCGCCAACCAGATCCAGTGGGTGGCCGGCATCATCAACGGCACGACCAACTTCATCCTGTCCGAGATGCGTGACAAGGGCCTGGACTTCGACGTGGTGCTGAAAGAAGCGCAACGTCTGGGTTACGCCGAAGCCGATCCCACTTTCGACATCGAAGGCGTGGACGCCGCGCACAAGGCCACGCTGATGAGCGCCATCGCGTTCGGCGTGCCCGTGCAGTTCGACAAGGCTCATGTGGAAGGCATCACCAAGCTGTCGGCCACGGACATCAAGTACGCCGAGCAACTGGGCTACCGCATCAAGCTGCTGGGCATTGCCCGCCGCCAGGAAATCAATGGCAAGGTCGTTGGCATCGAGCTGCGCACCCACCCGACCCTGGTGCCGATGCGTCGCCTGATCGCCAATGTGGAAGGCGCGATGAATGCCGTGATGGTGCAAGGCGATGCCGTGGGCACAACCATGTACTACGGCAAGGGCGCTGGTTCCGAGCCGACCGCATCTGCGGTCGTGGCCGATCTGGTGGACATCGCCCGCCTGCTGGATGTGGATCCTGCTGCGCGCGTGCCTTATCTGGCCTTCCAGCCTGATGCGCTGTCGAAGATGCCGATCCTGCCGATCGACGAGGTGGTGACCTCCTTCTACCTGCGCCTGCACGTGGCCGATGAGGCTGGTGTGCTGGCCAAGATCACGGGCATCCTGGCCGAGCAAGGCATCTCGATCGACGCCGTGCTGCAGCGCGAAGCCGATGAGGTCAGCGGTGAGGGTGGCAATCAGACCGACCTGATCATCCTGACCCACGAGACGAAGGAAGGCCGCATGAACACGGCTTTGGCCGCGATGCAGGCTTTGCCGACCGTGCTGGCGCCTATCGTGCGTGTGCGTAAAGAAGAGCTCGCTTGATCATGAAATACATCTCTACACGCGGCGACAAGACCGAGCGCGGCTTTGCCGAGATCCTGCTCGAAGGCCTGGCCCCTGATGGTGGCTTGTACCTGCCCACGTCTTACCCGAAGATCGACGACGCCACGCTGACCAAATGGCGTGGTCTGAGCTATGCCGAGCTGGCTGGCGAGATCCTGTCGCTCTACATCGACGACATCCCTCAGTCTGACATCAAGGCCCTGGCCGCCAAGACCTACACCAAGGCGGTGTATGGCTTTGACGAGATCACGCCCCTGAAGCCGCTCGAATCTGGTCTGGCGCTGCAAGCGCTGTCCAACGGTCCCACGCTGGCCTTCAAGGACATGGCCATGCAGTTGCTGGGCAACCTGTTCGAGTACGAACTGGCGCGCCGCGGCGAGTCGCTCAACATCCTGGGTGCCACCTCGGGCGACACCGGTAGCGCCGCCGAGTACGCGATGCGCGGCAAGAAGGGCGTGCGTGTGTTCATGCTCTCGCCAAATGGCCGCATGAGCCCCTTCCAGCAGGCCCAGATGTTCAGCCTGCAAGATCCCAACATCCACAACCTGGCTGTGGAAGGCGTGTTCGACGACTGCCAGGACATCGTCAAGGCCGTTTCCAACGACCTCGAGTTCAAGCGCAAGTACAAGATCGGCACGGTCAACTCGATCAACTGGGCCCGCCTGCTGGCTCAGGTCGTGTACTACTTCGCCGGTTATTTCTACGCCACCAAGTCGAACACCGAGAAGGTCAGCTTCACGGTGCCGTCTGGCAACTTCGGCAATGTGTGCGCAGGTCACGTCGCCCGCATGATGGGCTTGCCCATTGACACGCTGGTGGTGGCCACCAACGAGAACAATGTGCTCGACGAGTTCTTCCGCACCGGCAGCTACCGCGTGCGTGGCAGCGCCGAGACGTACGAAACCTCGTCGCCCTCGATGGACATCTCCAAGGCCTCCAACTTCGAGCGCTTCGTGTTCGATCTGCTGGGTCGTGACGGTGCCCGCGTGAAGGCCTTGTTCAAGGACGAGATCGAGCAGCGCGGCGAGTTCCACCTCACGGCTGAGGAGTTCGCCAAGGTGGCTGGTTACGGCTTCACCTCGGGTGCCAGCAAGCACGGCGATCGCCTCAACACCATCAAGGACACCTTCGAACGCTTTGGCGTGATGATCGACACCCACACGGCCGATGGCCTGAAGGTGGCGCGAGAGCACACCAAGCCTGGCGTGACCATGCTGGTGCTGGAAACGGCCTTGCCCGCCAAGTTTGCTGCCACGATTGTGGAAGCAACGGGTCGTCAACCTGAGCGCCCACATTGGATCGCTGGCCTGGAAGGGCTGGAAGACCTTCCCAAGCGTTTCAAGGTCATGCCCAATCAGGTGCAGGCCATCAAAGATTACGTCGTTCAACATTGCAACGACTGAGCTGAAAGGCACGTCATGGCCACGGCCTTCAAGCCCCTGATGCCTCTGGATGAGGCTTGGTCCGTTCTGCGCGCTGCCGTTGAGCAGCACGTCGCCAGTTCGCAAGGCCAGCGCCAGACGGAGTCGATCAGCAGTTTCGAGGCTTTGGGCCGTGTGCTGGCCGTGCCGGTGGTGTCTGCGGTGGATGTGCCGCCGCTGGACAACAGTGCCATGGACGGCTACGCCGTGTGCGCCGCAGATCTGGCGCAAGCCGGGCAGGCTGATGCGCCACCCGAGGCTGTGATCCTGCCGCAAGCCCAGCGCATTGCCGCAGGGCAAGTGGGTGCAGCCTTGCAGCCAGGGCAGTGCGCCCGCATCTTTACGGGGGCACCTGTGCCGCAAGGCGCCGATGCCGTGGTGATGCAGGAGCACACGAGCGCCGATGTCGCTGCGGGCACTGTGCGTTTCAACGAACCGGTGAAAGCCGGGCAGAACATCCGCCTGCGTGGCGAAGACATTGCACAGGGCCAGACCGTTCTGCAAGCCGGCTTGCGCTTGACCGCCGCGGGCCTGGGTGTGGCCGCCTCGGTGGGTGCTGCGGATCTCACCGTGTTCAAGCAAGCCCGCGTCGGCATCCTGACGACTGGCAATGAGCTGGTGATGCCGGGGCAAGCCTTGCCGCCTGGCGCGATCTACAACAGCAACCGGCACACCTTGCGTGGGCTGGTGCAAGGCGCCGGAGCGCAAGCCCAGGATCTGGGCATCGTGCCCGACAAGCTGGACGCCACCCGCGAGGCCCTGCGTGCCGCGGCCGAACACTGCGATCTGGTGATCAGCAGTGGCGGCGTGTCTGTGGGTGAAGAAGACCACTTGCGCAACGCAGTACTGGCCGAAGGCGGCCTGGATTTCTGGGCCCTGGCCATCAAGCCGGGCAAGCCATTCGTCTTTGGTTGGCTCAAGCGGGCGGACGGCAGCCGTGCGCTTTACATGGGTTTGCCGGGCAACCCTGTGGCCAGCTATGTCACTTTCCTGCTGCTGGTTCGGCCGGTGCTGGCTGTGCTGGCCGGCGAGCCCTGGTCTTTGCCTCAAACCATGCAACTGAAAGCCGGCTTTGCCTGGCCCAAGGCTGACAAACGGCGCGAGTTCGTGCGCGCTCGCCTCGGTGCTGACGGCTGTGTCACTCTGTACCCGAATCAGGGTTCCGGCGTGCTCACCTCTGCCGTGTGGGCCGATGGTCTGGTTGATCTGCTTCCTGGTCAGACTGTGCAACCAGGCGATACAGTGGCCTATTTGCCGCTGGCCGAGTTGCTGCAACCCGCCCGTGGCGCCCGTCAGGCCGATCAAGGCTGAACAAGCTCTCATCATGAAGATTCAAGTGCGTTACTTTGCCTCCGTGCGCGAAAAGCTCGGTGCGGGTGAAACCGTGTTGCTCGATGGAGCGCAAGCGCCGCGTACCGTAGGTGATCTGCAAGACTGGCTGACCAAGCAGTCCGAAGCGCACAGCGCTGCGCTGGATGAGGCGCGTGGCTTGCGCACGGCCTTGAATCAGACGCTGTGCGCTGCCGACGAGCCCTTGAGCGACGGTGATGAAGTGGCCTTTTTCCCGCCTGTGACGGGGGGCTGAGATGACGACCAGCCGTTCGCCATCCGACCGCTCTCTGGCTGCGGCGCTGGCTTGCGTGCGTGTCGGGCCAGAGGATTTCGACCTTTCTACCGAGGCAGCTGCCTTGCGCGCAGGCGATGACGGCGTAGGTGCCATCGTCAGCTTCGTGGGGACCGTGCGCGAATGGCGTCAGCATGGTGATGCTGCTGGGCAAGGCGAAGGGCAGGGTAACCAACCCTCCGTCATGGAACTGGAGCACTACCCGGGCATGACCGAGCGCAGCATCGCCGAGATCATCGTGCAGGCCTGGCAGCGCTTTGATGTGCGTGGCGTTCGCGTCATCCACCGCGTGGGGCCGCTGCAGGTGGCCGATCAGATTGTGCTGGTGGCGGTGACCTCTGCCCATCGCGGGCAAGCCTTCCAGTGCGCCGAGTTCCTGATGGACTGGCTCAAGACTCAGGCGCCATTCTGGAAGAAGGAGTCTTCAGGCGGCGAAAGCCGCTGGGTGGATGCCCGTACAGCCGACGATGAGGCTGCCGCACGCTGGGGTGGTCTGGCCGCAGACAGGGTCAACGCCAGAAACGACAGCTGATTCCTGTTGTTGTTAAACGATCCGGGGGTCAATCTGACGCCGGACATGCCGATATCACTCTACTTTCAGAGTATAAAAATCGGGCATGTTGTCGATCGACGTTTACACCTGTTATGCGGTTTCCGGCGCCGGCTCCCTGGTGGGGCTGGGGCTGCTGGCCATGGTGCGCACGGAACAAGCCCGTGTGAGCTACGCCTTGGGCCTGTTTCGCTGGGCCTTGCTCAGCCTGTCGGTGTTGCTATGCGTTCAGCTCAGCCCGCTGAATGTGCGGCCAGAAGTCCTCAAGGGTGCGATCGGGTTTGCGGGCATGGGCGTGGCCCTGTTGGCATGGGCGTTCAGACAGCTCAATGGGCGTCGTACGCACCCCGTGTTCGGCATGGTGGCCACTTTATTGGTGGGCCTGGCATTGTGGGCGGGCGCCCTGTGGGGTTCAGACCAGCAATATGTGCGCGTGATCGGGGCAGTGTTCTGCCTGGTCAGTGTTGGCATGGCGGTGGATCAGGGCGTCATCACCTGGCGCAATGGCAAGTTCACAGGTGGTGATCTGACACTGCTGGTAGCCGCCTGTGAATTCGCCTTGAACTGGGTGATCCTGTTGTACTGGGCCTGGACGCAGTCCGGGCCGTATCCGTCTCATTGGCTCTTCATGCCCGAGTGGTTGACACCCATCACGGGGCTGAGCTTTGCTTTGTTGCCTCTGGCTGTATCGTCCGTGGTGTTTGCCTCGGTCAATGACCGCCTGATGCAACAGTTGCGGGCGCGCTCGCTGTCCGATGACCTGACTGGCGCCCTGTCCCGCAGGGGCTTGCGTGAACTGGGCGAGCGCTTGGTGGCCCTGCAGTCCACGCAGGCAAGCATGCTGGCAGTTTTGATGATCGATATCGATTTTTTCAAGGATGTTAACGATCGATACGGGCATGCGATGGGGGATGACGTGCTGCGCCACGTTACCAACTCCGTGCGAGATCATCTCCGGGAAGACGCCTTGCTGGCCCGCTACGGTGGCGAGGAATTCTCGGTCTTGCTGCCAGTGCGCTCCAGGCTGGAAGCGCAGTCAGTGGCCGAACGGGTGCGAGAAATCATCGAACTCAGCCCCTTCGAGACACCCACAGGTGAAATCCGCGTGACAGTCAGCATCGGCCTGTCCTTCCACCGCGAAGACACCACCTTGGAAGAAGATCTGGCGCGCGCGGACGCCTGTCTCTATCAAGCCAAGAACACGGGGCGCAACAGGGTGATTTGCGGCGACTAAGGTCACGGCGGAGGGCCAGCAAGTGGCCCTGCCGATTGATCTTTCTCAAGCCGCTGCAAAGATGGGGCTTGAAATGCCCCGCCAACGCCCTATCTTCATGAGCAATCGGCCCTCGCCAACCAGAGGGCCCTCCGACTATCAGGAGTGCTCATGCGACTCGACAAACTCACCACCAAATTCCAGGAAGCGCTGACCGAGGCCCAGAGCCTGGCGGTGACGCGCGACAACCCCTACATCGAACCTGCCCACATCCTGCTGGCCATGTTGCGCCAGGATGATGGCCCGCGTGCGCTGCTCGAAAAAGCGGGCGTCAAGGTGCCGGGCTTGGCCATCGAGTTGGAAAAGCAGCTCGACAAGCTGCCGCAAGTGCAGGGCGCCGATCAGGTGCAAGCCGGGCGTGACACCGTCAGCCTGCTGCAAGGCGCCGAGAAAGAAGCCCACAAGCAGGGCGACCCCTACATCGCCAGCGAGATGTTCCTGCTGGCTCTGGCCGATCACAAGGGTGACACGGCCATTGCCGCGCGCGATTTTGGCCTGAGCCGCAAGTCGTTGGAAGCAGCGGTGAAAGCCGTCCGAGGAGACCAGAAGGTGGACAACCCCGAAGCAGAAGGCCAGCGCGAAGCGCTCAAGAAATACACGCTGGACCTCACCGAGCGCGCCCGCGCTGGCAAGCTCGACCCCGTGATTGGCCGTGACGAAGAAATCCGCCGCGCCATCCAGGTGCTGCAGCGTCGCTCCAAGAACAACCCTGTGCTGATCGGTGAACCCGGCGTGGGCAAGACCGCCATCGTGGAAGGCCTGGCCCAGCGCATCGTGGCTGGCGAAGTGCCCGACAGCCTCAAGAACAAGCGCGTGCTGGTGCTCGACATGGCCTTGCTGCTGGCCGGTGCCAAGTACCGTGGCGACTTCGAAGAGCGCCTGAAGAACGTGCTCAAGGAAGTGGCCAAGGACGAAGGCCAGACCATCATGTTCATCGACGAGATCCACACCATGGTCGGTGCGGGCAAGGCCGATGGCGCGATGGATGCCGGCAACATGCTCAAGCCCGCCCTGGCGCGTGGCGAGCTGCACTGCATCGGCGCGACCACGCTGGACGAATACCGCAAGTACATCGAGAAGGACGCCGCGCTGGAGCGCCGCTTCCAGAAGATCCTCGTGGGCGAGCCCACGGTCGAGGCCACCATCGCCATCCTGCGTGGCCTGCAGGAAAAGTACGAGGTGCACCATGGCGTCGAGATCACCGACCCGGCCATCGTCGCCGCGGCCGAGCTCTCCAACCGCTACATCACCGACCGTTTCCTGCCAGACAAGGCCATCGACCTGATCGACGAGGCAGCCGCCAAGATCAAGATCGAGATCGACTCCAAGCCCGAGGCCCTGGATCGCCTGGACCGCCGTCTGATCCAGTTGAAGATCGAGCGTGAAGCCGTCAAGCGCGAGAAGGACGAGGCCTCCATCAAACGCCTGGGCCTGATCGAAGAAGAGATCACCAAGCTGGAGCGCGAGTACGCCGATCTGGAAGAGATCTGGAAGGCCGAGAAGGCGCAAGCCCAAGGTTCGGCCACGGTCAAGGAAGAGATCGACAAGATCCGCTTCCAGATCGAGGAATTCAAGCGCAAGGGTGACTTCAACAAGGTTGCTGAGTTGCAGTACGGCAAGCTGCCCGAGCTGGAAAAGCGCTTGCAGGAAGCACAAGCCAAAGAGAACGCCAAAGGCAAGGACGGCGGCAAGCCAACGCTGCTGCGCACCCAGGTCGGCGCTGAAGAGATCGCCGAAGTGGTGGCCCGCGCCACCGGCATCCCCGTGTCCAAGCTGATGCAAGGCGAGCGCGACAAGCTGCTGGCCATGGAAGACAAGCTGCACGAGCGTGTGGTGGGGCAGCAGGAAGCCATCGTGGCTGTTTCCGACGCCATCCGCCGCTCGCGTGCAGGCCTGTCTGATCCGAATCGCCCCTATGGCTCCTTCCTCTTCCTGGGCCCGACGGGCGTGGGCAAGACCGAGTTGTGCAAAGCCTTGGCGGGCTTCTTGTTTGACAGCGAAGACCACCTGATCCGCATCGACATGAGCGAGTTCATGGAGAAGCACTCGGTGAGCCGCCTGATCGGTGCGCCTCCCGGTTACGTGGGCTACGAAGAAGGCGGCACGCTGACCGAGGCCGTGCGTCGCAAGCCCTACAGCGTGGTGCTGCTCGATGAGGTCGAGAAGGCTCACCCGGACGTATTCAACGTGCTGCTGCAAGTGCTCGATGATGGTCGCCTGACCGATGGCCAAGGCCGCACGGTGGACTTCAAGAACACCGTGATCGTGATGACAT
>NZ_SCTN01000323.1 GCF_004297345.1 Aquabacterium sp.
GCTCGGCCCGGGCGGCTACAACGCCATGCGCGGGCACGGCGGGGTCAATGCACGCGTGCTGGCTGGTGGCGCCATTCAGGTGGGCGATGCCATCACCTGCGCGTTGCCGCAGGCGCTCTGACACTGCTCTTTAGCCGCATACACTGGCACTGATCTCTTCGCGTTTGACACTCCCACGCAGTACCCCGTTATGAGCTGGCACGGCCATTTGAATCTGGACTATCGCCTGGATGGCGAGCGCACCATTGCACTGGACCGCCATGACGGCCCCTTGCGCGTATTGCAACGGCTCTACCCCGAAGGCGATCGTGTTTGCCACCACGTTCTGGTGCACCCGCCTGGCGGCCTGGTGGGCGGTGATATGCTGGACATCGCCATGAACCTGCAAGCCGGCAGCCATGCCTTGATCACCACGCCAGGCGCCACGCGCTTTTACAAGAGCACGGGCGCCGAAGCCGTTCAGAGCCTGACGGCCAAGGTGGCGCCAGACGCCCGGCTGGAATGGTTACCTCTGGAGACGATCGCCTATCGCTCATGCAAGGCCATCAACCGGATGCGGTTTGAACTGGCGCCCGGCGCCGAGATGATGGGCTGGGACGTGCTCGCTCTGGGCTTGCCTGCTGCATCCGAAGCCTTTGATGATGCCGCCCATGGCCAGGGCTACTTCACACAGGAAATCGAACTGCCCGGCGTATGGCTCGAAAGAGGCACGGTTCGCGCCGACGATGCGCGGCTGCTCGACAGCCCATTGGGATGGGCCGGCCATCGCGTCATGGCCACCATGTGGCTGGCAGTGGGCTCGCCGCTTTCACGTGAGCGGCGTGAAGCGCTGCTGGACAGCGCAAGAGCCATTCAGGCCGGCCACGCATTGGCCACAACGGCCGGCAGCACCAGCCCGCATGATCAGGTCGTGATCCTGCGCGTACTGGCAGATCGCGTGGAGCCCGCCATGGACTTGTTGACCCGAGTGTGGTCACAGTGGCGGCAAACGGCATGGGATCTGGCGCCCTGTCCACCTCGCGTCTGGCGTACGTGATCGCCGATCAGTGCGTGGCCGGCGCCTTGCCAGGATGCCAGTCGATGCACTGCACCTGATTGCGCCCGGCTTCCTTGGCGGCATACAGCCCCTGGTCGGCCCGCTCGATCAACAGCAAGGCGTTGTTGGCGTTGCCCTTGCCCAGTTGCGCCACGCCAAAGCTGGACGTGATGCGCAGATTGGGCACGGCGTCCACAGCAGGGCCAGCTTCCTTCTCCAGGGTCTCGCGGATGCGATCAGCCACGGCAGCCGCCGCAGCCTCGTCCAAGCCAGGCATGAAGGCGCAAAACTCTTCGCCGCCATAACGGCACAACACGTCTTGCGGGCGCATGGCAGCTTTGAGGATGCGCGCGACCTGTTGAATCACCAGATCGCCCACCGAGTGGCCATAGGTGTCGTTGAAGGACTTGAACTTGTCGATGTCCGTCATGAAGCAAGTCAGCGGCTCGCCTGTCTTCAAGGCATGTGCCAGCATGGGCTCGGCCCTGCTGAAGAAGGCGCGGCGATTGAAGCAGCCCGTCATCGGGTCGCAGTTGGCCAGCAGTTGCAGCTCTTCGTTTTGCTTCTGAATCTTGTCACGCGAGACTTCGAGCTCCGTCATGGTCTCTTGCAGGCGGCGGTTAACCAGATCGATTTCGGTGATGTCGTCCAGCGTCACCAGACAGCCGCGCGCATTGCCCGCGGCATCACGCACAGCCGCGCAGTTGAGCAAGGCCCGACGATGTTCGCCATCTTTCTCGGTCAGGTCTACCGGGACGCCCAAGATGGGCTCGGACGTGGTCAAGGCACGCTCCCACGGCGGTAAGGCATCGTCATCTTTCAAGCCCTTGACCAACCATTCCAGTTGATCAATCGAGCGCCCCAGCAAGATGCCACCAGCCTGCGGGTGAAAGCCACGAAAGGCCGAGTTGGCCATCAGGATCTGGCCGTCAATGTCCAGCACCAACAGGCCCTCGGTCAAGGTATCGAAAGCCACGCGCACGCGCTCGGGGATGGCCTTTGAGGGATCCAGATGCTGCAAAACCCGCCGCAAGTACAGATAGAAGGCAATGAAGCACGCTGTGCTGAGCGTGCCAATCAACTGAACGGTCGGGTTCTTCAACCAGCCCAGAATCGAGGCTGGCCACGGCGAGCGAAAGCCCACCTCCATTTGCCCCCAGCGTTTGTCGCCCGCATTGAGCGGCACAACGACAGCATTGAGAGTCGATGCACCCAAGGGGGGCGTCTCCCAGGTTTTCTCGTGCAAAGCGGTAGCGGCGTACACAGCCCCCGATTGACGGCGCACAGCCAATGACTGAATGTCTGCTGATTGCTCGACAGTTTCAACCAGCACGCTCTGGAGCTTGATTGGGTTCTGCTCTTCATTGAGCAATCTGCGAACTTGCACGGCCAGGTGCACGGCGATCTGCTCGCGCAACTCCATGGTCATGGCGCGCTGGTCGGGCAGGATCTTGAGGATCAGATCCAGGATCATCAGCAAGCCAATCAGCAAGGACACCAGGCCCATGCTGATGCGCACGGTCGGGCTCATTGCCCAGCGATGACGCTTTGAAGAAGGCGTCGAGGTGTTCGCTTCAGTCATGCGTCCTCGGCGCGTGGCGCGATGTGGCGGCGCTCAGCGGGCACTGGCCAGACGCAGGCCAACCGCGGGCACCACGGTGGCCACGGGCTGCTTGTTGACGACCTTGCCGGCATCAGCCATGGCTGCAACGGGTGCGGTAGAGGTGCCAGGTGCGGCCAACGAAGGCATCGTCAAGGCGAGTGCCATGGTGGGCAGAGCCTGCACACGAGATTTGCCCGCCCCCTCTGGCCGAGCGAGCACTGACGCCGGATCAACCCATTTGCGGCCAGGTGTGATACGCCCCAGCTCGGCCATGGCGAACTTCAGGGTGGATGACACGAAACGGGCTGGCTGCATTGGCATGGATGGCAAGCTGTCGAGTACATGAACCGTCATCACTTTCACACGCTCGGCCTCAGCCGGATCACGCACTGGTGGCGCTGGCTGCGTCAGCGGCGCTTGCGGCCAGCGGGCGGGTGAGACCTGCCCAGCCGCTGCGGGCGCTGGTGCCACGCCGCCAGGTGCCAGTCCTTGCACATTGGCGCCTGCGCCCTCATTGGTACCAAATGCAATTCGGCAACGCACACCAGACGGCACACGATTGCCTGGATTGGGCAAGATCAAGCGCACGCGAAAACTGTTGGAGGCCGGGTCAATCACCCTGTCGACCAAGGTGACCTTGGCTGTGAGCATGGGGTAGTCAGGCAAGTCGGTCTTGACCGTCGCGGGCTGCCCCGTCGAGATGCGACCAAATTGCACCGCCGGCACGATGGCCTCGATGCGCAGTGGATCGATCCGGGCAACACGCACCACAGGTTCGCGTTCGATGCGCTCCCCTTCGGTGCGAAAGCGTTCGACCACCAGGCCGGCAAATGGACTGCGAACCTCTCGCTGGCTCAACTGAGCGTTGGACAGATGAAATTCGCGCTGCGCAACGCGTTGGGTTTCCCGAGCCTGAGCAACGCGCTGCTCTGCCACACGGGCCTCGGCCTCGGCCTGATCCAACGCCTGATCTGACACGAAATCACGGCGCACCAGGTCCCTCGTGCGCTCCAGCTTGCGTTGCGCCAACTCATGGGCCGCTTGCGCTTGCAAAGCCTCGGCTTCGGCCTTGGCCTTGACTTCCGCAACCGACAAGGATGCTTTTTCCACCTGAGCAGACAAGCGGGCGAGCACCTGCCCGGCCACCACCACATCGCCACGCTCCACCGTCAGTTTCTCGATGACGCCTGTGGATTGACTGCCTACGTCGGCCACCCGGTCTGGTTCGATCAGGCAGCCAAGCAACTCAGCACGGCTGCAGCCACACCAGACCATGCTGGTGGCGGCTATCACGCTCAAAGCTTTAGTATTCACTTGGATACTCCTGCAGCATACGGAGAGCGGCACGGGACGCCCTTCATGCATGTCACCAGGATGATCGCCGTCTATCGAAGCCCGTAATCCGTGAAAAAAGACCCGCAGTCAGTCCCAGTCTTCACGTCCGGCCATGGCCAACTGGCGTGCCATCTGGATATCGCCTTGCAACATGGCCCAACGCCTGCGGCAGGCACGGGCTTCGGCCACCCGCTGGGAGATCGGAAGAGC
>NZ_SCTN01000621.1 GCF_004297345.1 Aquabacterium sp.
CGGCGCCGCTTACCTTGGGCGTTAGGCCCACACAAAATGCACGCACAAGCCACTGATGTACCGGCATTTAGCGCACTCAGTGAGAGCTTGCGCACGGCCTACTTCTACGACTGCTACTCCGTTGAGCTACCCACCGATTCGAGAAGCCCACTTGAACTCTATTTGAGCGTTGTTTCCCAAACGCCTCGCTGGGTCGACTTCCTCATGAACATACGCAACAAAGTAGTTGCAAGGCTGGGACTTAAGGACATGGGGCCGCTGAGCGGTATTGACCCGCAGAAGCCGCCCCAAGCCTATCGAGTAGGTGATCAAGCGGGCATATTCAAGGTTCTCGAGCTGCACGAACGCGAAGTTATCCTCGGGGAAACAGATAGACACTTGAACGTGAAGATCTCCGTGACAACCCAGGATAAGCCCGGATGCACAGTTGCGTCGGTTTCTACCGTGGTTCACGTTCACAACCTCATGGGGCGCATCTACATGTTCTTTGTCACGCCCGCCCATCGCATCATTGCACCCGCAACGGTGTCCAAGTTAGGGCCGCGTGCCCATTAACACGCTTGCTTATGGCCATCGCCCCAAATTCAGCGCCTAACTGGGCGGTCAAGCCGACGCCAATACTGGCCATGGCTTCGCCATTTTCATGGCCAGCATTGGTACCCTCCGCCCTAGCGGGCTCCGGCGCCGCTTACCTTGGGCGTTAGGCGTCTCAGGCTGCGGCATTGTCGCCCTCTGTCGCGTTGGTGTCGCTATGCTGTCGTACTCGTGTCGTAGCCGGCTTCGCTCAAATGCTTCAACCTCTGCGGCGTGATGACAAGGACTCTCTATGAATGTTCAGAAATTACGCCTGCAACGTGGTTGGTCTCAACAGCAACTCGCCGAATTGAGCGGGCTTAGCGCTAGAACCATTCAGCGCATTGAAAACGGTCAACCAGCCAGCGCAGAATCCTTGAAATCACTGGCGTCGGTCTTCGAGATCGACTTCTCTACTCTCACCAGTGAGCAAGACATGAGCGCAACTAGCACATCCAAGCAGGACGAACAACTCGCACTCGCGAAGGTTCGCAAAATCAAAGGCTTCTATATTCACCTGGCACAGTACGTTGTGGTCATTAGCGCGCTTGCAGTTATCAACCTAGTAACGCATCCATCAAAGTTGTGGTTCTTCTGGCCCGCCTTTGGCTGGGGAATTGGCATCATTGCTCATGCCGCAGCCACATTTGAATTCATCCCATTCTTCGGGGCAGAATGGGAGCGAAAGCAAGTAGAAAAACTATTGGGGCGCACACTGTGAATCATTCTCGAACGGGCCGCCGCCTAACTGGTCGTTCAACGCGGACGCCACGGCAGGCCATGCCTTCGGCATTCTCATGGCCTGCCGCGGTACCCTCCGCGCTTCGCGCTACGGCGCCGGTTAACTAGGGCGTTAGGCCACCAGAAAGACAAGCAATGGAGCAAATCGAATGGAATGACTTCACAAAGGTGGAGTTGCGTGTCGGCCGGGTCATTAGCGCCGAACCATTCCCTGAGGCTCGTAAGCC
>NZ_SCTN01000324.1 GCF_004297345.1 Aquabacterium sp.
GGACAACGGCTGCGGCATCGCCAAGGAGCATCTCGGCAAGGTGTTCGACCCCTTCTTCACCACCAAGCCGGTTGGCAAGGGCACGGGCCTTGGGCTGTCGCTGTCTTACGGCATCGTGCAAAAGCACAACGGCCACATCGATGTGAGAAGCGAGGCCGGCAAGGGAACCTGTTTTCGCATCACCCTGCCCGTTCGCCACCACAGTACAGAGGCGCGGGTATGAGTGCACAAGCCGCCCAGACACTGAGCAACGAGCCTGTGACGTTCGACATTGAGGCCATCCTCAATGAGCCGTTGGCCGAACCGGCCGAACAAGGCTCGCCGCATGACTTCCCCATCCCGGAGCTGGATGCAGTTGGCGCGCCCGCCCCCGCATCACATCCCGAGAACGACGAGACTGAGCCTCCTGCAGAACGCACCATCCTGTGCGTGGATGACGAGCCCTATATCCTGGCGGCACTCGTGCGCTTGCTGCGCGGATCAGGCCACCGGGTGCTCACGGCATCGAGCGGCGCGGACGCCCTGGCCTTGATGGCGCGCGAGCCTGTCGACCTGCTCATCTCCGACATGCGCATGCCTGGCATGAGCGGGGCCGACTTGATGGTCAAGGTTCGCGGCAGCTGGCCTCACATCACACGCCTGCTGCTGACCGGGCACTCCGATGTCAGCGCCACCATCGCCGCCATCAACGAAGGCCAGGTGCACCGCTATCTGACCAAACCCTGGAGCGACGCCGAGCTGTTGCTGACCATCAAGGAGGCCTTCGAGCACAAATTCCTGGAGGAAGAAAAACAGCGCCTGGAGACGCTGACGCGCGAACAGAACGAAGAGCTCAAGCACCTCAACGCCAACCTCGAAGCCCTGGTGGCCGACAGAACGAAAGAGCTGGAGCAAGCCAATGAGCGCGTCAAGAAGAACTACTTCAACTCCATCAAGACGTTTTCCAACCTGCTCGAATTGAGAGGCGGCCAGTTGATGGGCCATGCGCGGCATGTGGCAGACCTGAGCCTGAAAACGGCCAAGGCGCTATCGCTCAACGACGCGCAAACCAACGACGTGCTGATCGGTGCGCTGCTGCATGACATCGGGCAGATCGGCCTGCCTGACGCGCTGCTCAACAAACCCGTGAGCAAGCTGACGCCTCCGGAGGCCGCGCAGTACCGCATGCACCCGATACTGGGCGAGCAAGCCTTGATGGGGCAGGACGACATGCAGAACGTGGCCGCCGTGATTCGAGCACACCATGAGCGTTATGACGGCCAGGGCTACCCAGATGGGCTGGCAGGACAGGACATTCCGCTGGAGGCGCGCATCCTGGCCGTGGCCGATGCCTACGAGGATCTGGTCAACGGGCGGCTGGTGAGCGAGCACATCAAACCAGCCGATGCCCGGGCCCTTCTTGCGCGCGGCCGGGGCACGCAGTTCGACCCTGATGTGCTGGATGCCTTCATGAGCCTGTTTGCCCATGAGAGCGAACACAAAGACAGCCCCGGTCAGGCCGTCAACGACGCACAGGCAGTTTTGCTGAGGCCGGAAGAGTTGCAGGCCGGCATGATCATGGCCCGCGACTTCCTCTCGCCACAAGGCGTGCTGTTGCTGGCCAGCGAGCACGTGCTCACCACCGATCTGATCAAACGCATCCGCCTGTTCGAACGCCGCAACGGACGCCCCATTCTGCTGGCCACGCGACCAGCCAAGGAGACCCCATGAGCAAACTGATGATCGTGGATGACGAAGCCAATGTGACCAATGCCTTGCTGCGCGTGTTGCGCAGACGCCTGCCACTCAACGTGCGCATGGAGGCCTTTGTCGATCCGCTCAAGGCCCTGGCGCGTGCACGAGAGTCCACCTTCGAGATCATCCTCAGCGACTACCGCATGCCCCAGATGGACGGCATCACCTTCCTGCAAGCAGCCAAGGCCATCCAGCCACACGCGGTGTGCATGATCCTGTCTGCGTCGACCGAGGTCGACACCATCATGAAAGCCATCAACGATGTGGAGGCCTTTCGCTATCTGACCAAGCCTTGGGACGAGGCAGACCTGGTCGATCAGATCGAGCAGGCCCTTCACAGAAGCGAGCGAGAACGAGAAATGCGCCATCTGGCAGACGACATGCGCCTGCTGCGCGGCGACTTGTCACCACAAGTACATGAGGCTCGTTTGCTGGAAGAACTGGAGCCGGGCATCACGCAAGTGGCTTGGGGGCCGAATGGCGAAGTGCTGATGCCCCCTCTGGATCAGGGATGAACACAATTCAAGCATGGCGATGTAGTTACCATATCGCTCATGCTTGAAATTCGCCACCTGCGCTCCCTGATCGCCATTGCCGACACCGGCAAACTGGCCACGGCAGCCGATCGTGTCCACCTGACGCAGTCTGCGCTGTCGCACCAGGTCCGGGCCGTGGAAGAACACTACGCCACGCCGTTGTTCGAGCGCACACGTCAGGGCTTGCGTTTCACGCCTGCGGGTGAGCGCCTGCTGGCCCTGGCTCGCACGGTACTGAACGATGTTGGTGCGGCAGAACGCGATCTGCAGCGCATGAAAGGCGAGACCAAGGGCGAGTTGCGCATTGCCCTGGAATGCCACACCTGCTTTGACTGGCTGATGCCGGTGATGCACGCCTTTCGCCAACGCTGGCCGGAAGTCGAAGTGGATCTGGTGGCCGGCTTTCATGCCGATCCCCTCACCTTGCTCAAGGAAGGCCGGGCTGATCTGG
>NZ_SCTN01000325.1 GCF_004297345.1 Aquabacterium sp.
AAAGCCCTTGTCGCCAAAGCGCTTGACCAGCTCGGCGGCCTTGTTGGCGCCAGACAAGTTCAGTTGGCCATCGCTGGCCATCACGCCATCAAAAAAGCCGACATGATCGGCCACCGCCTGCGCCAGTCGGCTATCAGAAGCGGTACACAGCCACACGGCACGCCCCTGCTCCTTTTGGCCACGCAGCCAGTCCAGCAAGGGCTTGGTGTAGGGCAAGGCGCTGCCGTCAAGCTGCACGCGGCTGGCGATCTGGCGCTTGAGCCCGGCCTTGCCTTGCATCAGCCAGAAGGGCACGAGCAGCAAATACAGGGGGTTGCGCTTGATCAGCAACAAAAAGGATTCAAGCAGCAGATCGCTGTGGATCAGCGTGCCGTCCAGATCAACACAAAGTGGAACCGCTTTGGTCATAGAAGAACTCGTCACAGGTGTCTCGGATCACGCAGGAGCCATACACAGATCCAGCCAATCAACACGGCCAGCCACAGCGTCAGCAGTCGGCAAACCAAGGTCAGCAAGATCGCCTGGGCCACCGTGTACCCGTGCGCGGCCAGCAAGGCTGTCATGACGGTTTCGGTACTGCCCAATCCGCCAGGCAGGAAAGACAAGGCGCCCACGATGATGGCAATGGAATAAGCGCCCATGGCCGCGAAAAGGGAAATGCGCCCCGGCTCGATGGCATCCGCCAACAATTTGAGCCCGACCGCCTCGGCACCCCAGGCCATCACGCCAAGGGCCAACCCGGTCAACAAAATACCAGGAGAGAGAAACTGCCGCGCGTTGGCCAGCATGTGCGCCACGCTTTGAATGGCCTTGACCAGCTTGCCATGCGGCTGGCGATCCAACCGCTGCGCCACAAGCGGCCACGGCACGAGCGCCACGGCGGCAAGCAGCCCCGCCACCAGCCCCAAGGCCAGCCACAGGAAAGACTGGTAGGCCTGCAACTCGGCCAGCACGACGGCCGCCAGCATGATCATCGCCAGCAGATCCAGCAGGCGCTCCACGAAGAACGCGCCAGTAACCTGTGTCATCGAGAGGCCTTTGGGCTGGTAGTAGCGCCCGCGCACCATTTCGCCCAACTTGCCTGGCGACAACGTGAAAGCGAAGCCCGACATGAAGGTCAGCGCCACGAAACGCCACGGAAACACGTGACCCAGGCGGTTCAGATAGAGGCGCCAGCGCAACACCCTCAGCGCATAGTTCCACAGCGACAGCGCTGCAGCGCCCACGATCGCAATCCAGCCCGCTTCCAGCGGAGCCAGATCAATCTGTGCGATGTCTCGCCGAAACCCGACCACGCACCAGACTGCAAAGGCAAGCAGCAAGCCATACGTCAAGGCACGACGCCACAGTGGCACCGCAACGGCAGCCACTGGATCAAGTGCGTTTGGAACCATCCGGGGATTATCTATGCCCGTTATGTTCACGATATGTCAAATGTATTCAACAAGCGCCAGAATCCCTCAAATAGGGAGCCTGGGTATCCTTGGGGGCGAGGGTAACTTCCAATCCCTGCAAGGGCCATTCGATGCCGATGTCCGGATCGTCCCAGCGGATGGCGCCCTCGCAATCCTTGGCATAAAAATCCGTGGTCTTGTAGAGAAAGTGCGTGTCGTCCTGCAGGGTCAGGAAGCCGTGCGCAAATCCTTCCGGCACCCACAACTGGCGCTTGTTGTCCGCGTTGAGTTCCACGCCGGCCCATTGGCCATAGGTGGGCGAACCCTTGCGAATGTCCACGGCCACATCAAACGCAGCGCCCTTCACCACACGCACAAGCTTGCCTTGGGCATGCGGTTGCCTTTGGAAATGCAGCCCACGCAGAACGCCGGCCTTGCTGCAGGAGTGGTTGTCCTGCACGAAAGGACGCGGCGCGGGCAGGCCCAGCTTGCTCAACTCTGCCTCGAAGCGGACCTGGTTGAAGCTTTCCATGAACCAGCCCCGGTCATCGCCAAACACGGCGGGCTCGACGATCACGACATCAGGAATGCGGGTGGGAATGAGCTTCATGGGAATCAATAAATCTTGTCGTTGATGACCTTGAGCAGGTACTGCCCGTAGCCGTTCTTGAGCATGGGTTGCGCCAGCTTCTGAACTTGCTCGGCCGAGATCCAGCCTGAGCGGAACGCGATTTCTTCAGGGCAAGCCACCTTCAGGCCTTGACGCTTTTCCAGCGTGGCAATGAACTGGCCGGCATCGAGCAGGCTGTCGTGCGTACCGGTATCGAGCCAGGCAAAACCACGGCCCATGATCTCGACGTTCAACTGGCCTTGTGCCAGATAACGTGCATTGACATCCGTTATCTCCAGCTCGCCACGGGGGCTGGGCTTGATGTCGGCGGCGATGTCGCACACCTGCTTGTCGTAGAAGTACAAGCCCGTGACGGCGTAGTTGCTCTTGGGTGCCTTGGGCTTTTCTTCGATGCTCAGGGCCTGGTACTTCTCGTTGAAGTCCACGACGCCATAGCGCTCCGGATCATTGACGTGATAGGCGAACACGCTGGCACCTTCATCACGGCCGGCCGCGCTGTTGAGCAGGCGCTGCAGATCATGGCCGTAATAGATGTTGTCGCCCAGCACCAGTGCGCTGGGGTTGTTGCCCACGAAATCACGCCCCAGGATGAAGGCTTGCGCCAGGCCGTCCGGGCTGGGCTGCACGCAATAGCTGATGTTCAGGCCCCACTGGCTGCCGTCGCCCAGCAGCGCTTCGAAACGCGGCGTGTCTTGCGGCGTGCTGATCAGCAGGATGTCGCGGATACCAGCGAGCATCAAGGTGCTCAGCGGGTAATAGACCATGGGCTTGTCGTACACGGGCAGCAGCTGCTTGCTGATGGCCAGCGTCGCGGGGTGAAGCCGCGTGCCGGAGCCGCCGGCCAGGATGATGCCTTTGCGTGTCGTGCGGGAGGTCATGGGGTCACCTTTCAATGATTTCGGTCAGCATGCGTTCCACACCTCGCTGCCAGTGCGGCAAGGTCAGGCCGAATGCATTCTGGATCTTGCTTGTGCTCAGACGGGAGTTGAGCGGGCGCTTGGCCGGGGTGGGGTAAGAGCTGGTCGGCGTTGACAACACCGCCTCGGGCGCCACCTTCAATGGCACGCCCTTGGCGCGTGCCCACTCGATCACGAAGCGCGCGTACTCATGCCAGCTGGTTTCACCGCCGGCCACCAGGTGATAGAGCCCAGCCAGTTCGGGCTGGCGCTGCACAGCCAGGATGGCGTGCGCCGTGATGTCAGCCAGCAAATCAGCACCCGTCGGAGCCCCGATCTGATCGTTGATCACCTTGAGCTCGGCGCGCTCGGCAGCCAGGCGCAGCATGGTCTTGGCAAAGTTGCCGCCTCGTGCGGCATACACCCAGCTGGTCCGCAGGATCAAGTGCCTGCAGCCGCTCGCCTGGATGAGCTGCTCACCCTCCAGCTTGGTCTGGCCGTACACGCTCAGTGGCGCGGTTGCGGCGTCTTCCTGACGCGGCGCCTCGCCACTGCCATCGAACACGTAGTCGGTGCTGTAGTGCACCAGCAGCGCCCCCATGCGAGCCGCCTCGGCAGCGATCGCACCTGGCGTCGTGGCATTGAGCAGACGAGCCAGTTCGGGCTCGCTCTCGGCCTTGTCCACCGCCGTGTGCGCCGCTGCATTGACGATCACGTCAGGCTGCAGCAGGCGAACCAGTGCAGCCAGATCATCTGGCTTGGCGAAGTTGGCACGCAGATGTGGCGCAGCACCCGGCCCGGGGGAGTCGTGGTCAAACGCATCGACCTGCCCCAGCGGTGCCAGCGCACGCTGCAACTCCCAACCGACCTGGCCGCCTTTGCCCAGCAGAAGGATCTTCATCAACGCCCCGCGTAGTTCTGCGCGAGCCAGTCGCGGTAGGAGCCTGAACGCACGGTGTCGATCCAGGCGTTGTTCTCCAGGTACCAGCTCACGGTCTTGTTGATACCGGACTCGAAAGTCTCGGACGGCGCCCAACCGATCTCGCTCTGGATCTTGCGGGGATCGATGGCGTAACGGCGATCGTGGCCCGGGCGATCCTTCACATAGGTGATGAGGCTCTCGTACTTGCTGCCATCGGCACGCGGACGCAACTCATCGAGCTTTTGGCAGATCGTGGTCACCACATCGATGTTCTTGATCTCGTTGATGCCGCCCACGTTGTAGGTCTCGCCCGTGCGGCCCTTTTCGAGCACCTGGCAGATGGCTTCGCAGTGGTCACGCACATACAGCCAGTCGCGGATGTTGAGGCCGTCGCCATACACCGGCAAGGGCTTGCCTTCCAGCGCATTGAGGATCATCAGCGGGATCAGCTTCTCGGGGAAGTGATAGGGGCCGTAGTTGTTGCTGCAATTGGTGGTCAGCGTGGGCATGCCATACGTGTGATGGTAGGCACGCACCAAGTGATCGCTGCCGGCCTTGCTGGCGGAGTAAGGGCTATTGGGCGCGTAAGGCGTGGTTTCGGAAAACGCCGGGTCGGTATCCGACAGCGAGCCGTAAACCTCATCGGTCGAGACGTGCAGGAAACGGAAGGCGGCTTTCTCAGCCTCGGCCATTTGGCCCCAATACTGGCGGGTTTCTTCCAGCAGGCTGAAAGTGCCGACCATATTCGTCTGGATGAATTCACCCGGGCCATGGATGGAGCGATCCACATGGCTTTCTGCGGCGAAGTGCAGGATGGCGCGCGGACGATATTGCGCCAGCGCCTGACGCACGGCATCGCGGTCGGCGATATCGGCCTGAATCAAGGTGGCACGCCCGGCTTTCAGGTGCTCGGCAATCGTGTTGGGATTACCGGCATAGGTCAGCTTGTCGAAAACAACGACCGGCTCCTGCTCACTCAAGCCCAGCTTGGCCTGACGTTCAAACCAGTGGTGGACGAAATTGCCACCGATGAAACCGGCGCCGCCTGTAATCAAAATCATATTGTGTTGCTCCGTGGTCGGACCATGTGCATCAAACCGTGCATTATGCAGACCCCCGCCCCTGGAATGGAGGCCCCGGCACGCCAATACCCTCGCCTGGATGCCCGACAATATCGCCATGAGCAAAGTATTGGTTACCGGCGCGGCCGGCTTCATTGGCATGCATGTGTGTTTGTCGCTGCTCCAGCGCGGCGACACGGTGGTCGGCATCGACAACCTCAACGATTATTACGATCCTCAGTTGAAGAAGGACCGGATCGCCCATATCGGCACGCAATGCCCTGGTGCGGCTTTCCGCTTCGAGTTGCTCGACATCGGCGACAACGCCGCCCTGCAAGCCCTGTTTGACCGCGAACAGTTCGACAGCGTGGTGCACCTGGCCGCCCAGGCCGGCGTGCGTTACTCGCTGCAAAACCCGCACGCCTACGTTCATTCCAACCTGGCCGGCTTCGTGAACATGCTGGAAGCCTGCCGCCATCACAAGACGGGGCACCTGGTCTACGCCAGCAGCTCCAGCGTCTATGGCGGCAATGTGCGCATGCCCTTCTCTGAAGAAGACGCCGTGGATCACCCCGTCAGCCTGTACGCGGCCACCAAAAAGGCCAATGAGCTGATGGCGCACACCTACAGCCACCTGTACGGCTTGCCCACCACCGGCCTGCGCTTCTTCACGGTGTACGGCCCCTGGGGGCGCCCGGACATGGCGCCCATGCTGTTCACACGCGCCATCCTCGCCGGCGAGCCGATCAAGGTCTTCAACCACGGCAAGATGCAACGCGATTTCACCTACATCGACGACATCGTCAAGGGCGTGATCGCCACGCTGGACAAGCCTCCCCAGGCCCAACCTGACTTTGATCGCCAGGATCCCTCGGCAGCCTCCTCGTGGGCGCCCTACCGGGTCTTCAACATCGGCAACAGCGAACCTGTAGCCCTCATGGACTTCATCCAGACCATCGAAACGGCACTGGGCTGCAAGGCCAAGCTGGATTTGCAACCAATGGCCCCGGGTGACGTCGCCGCGACCTACGCCAGCGTGGAGGCCCTCACCGACTGGACTGGCGTGCGCAGCCACACGGATCTGGCCACGGGCATCGGTCATTTCACATCATGGTACAGGGCTTACTTCAAGGGTTAGCACCGGCCAATCACTGACCAAACTGACCTCATCCCCCTTGCCCTAGGGGGCGGAATAGCCCTCACATCGTTACATCAAGCAACAAACACCCATCGACCATACCGGCCTCCGAACTACGATTAATACAAATCGATACCACTAGAGGCGAGCATGAACGGTTTCAGGCGATGGGGGTTGGGCGTGCTATGCAGCGCCTGGATCTTCTCCATGAGTGGCTGCCTGCAGGACACGACCGGAGACAAACCCAAAGATCGCACAGAGGCGACCCGGTTCCTGACTCAAGCAACCTTCGGCCCGGATGAAACCAACATCAGCCGTGTCATGGCCGTTGGTTACGAAGCCTGGATAGACGAGCAATTCGCCTTGCACCCCAGCTTCACCTACCGCGACTTCATGACCCGCCGCGATACGGAGATCAAGGCGGACAACCCGTCGGACGCCACAGCCAAAGCCAGGCCTGATCAGGTCCTGGAAGCGTTCTACACGCGTGCACTGACAGACAAAGCGCAACTGCGCGCCAGAGTCGCTTTCGCGCTGTCGGAAATTTTCGTGGTCTCGCTGGCCGACGACGCACTGTTCATCTATGGGCCGCAGATGGTGGCAGGCTACATGGATGTGCTGGATACGGGGCTTGATGGCACCTACCGGCAATTGCTGGAGGCCATCACCAAGAGCCCCGCCATGGGGCAATACCTGACCTACCGAGGCAACACCCGAGAACTCCCCAGCGTCGGTCACTTCCCGGACGAAAACTATGCCCGGGAGATCATGCAACTGTTCTCCATCGGCTTGTACGAACTCAATTCGGATGGGTCCATCAAGCTCAATGCGCAAGGCCAACCACAAGAAACATATACCAGCGACGACATCAAAGGCCTGGCCAAGGTGTTCACGGGCTGGGCCAATTACAAGGGGCCCGCCTATGCATCCGTGGCCGACGCACTGTGCCTGGCGTGGACGGCTGAATGCCGCGATCCAGAGGGGATGTACCACCCGCTGGTTGAATATCCGGCCTATCACTCCACATCCGAAAAGCGCTTCCTGGGCATCACCATCCCCGCTCAGGACACACCTTCCGCACAAGCCAGCCTGACCGCCGCCCTGGACAGGCTCGCAACGCACGCCAACACGGCGCCGTTCATCAGCAGCAGGCTGATCCAGCGACTGGTCACCAGCAACCCTTCCCCCGCCTACATTGCCCGTGTAGCACAACGCTTCACCGATACAGGCGGCAATATCAAGGAAGTGGTCAAAGCCATCCTCACGGACGACGAGGCCCGAGGACAAGCCACCCTTGTTGACCCCGCGCATGGCAAGCTGAGAGAGCCCGTACTCCGACTGACGGCTTTGCTGAGAGCCTTCAAGTTCAGCAGCCCGACCTTGTCCGTGTCTTCATCGCCCCTGGATGCGTCCGGGTGGAGCCGCACCCCCTACGTGGCCATCGGCAACACCAGCGATACAGGCACATCATGGGGACAGTCGCCACTGTTCTCGCCATCGGTCTTCAACTTCTTCAGGCCTGGCTACACGCCCCCACAAAGCCAGATCAGCAACGCGCACATGGTTGCGCCTGAAATGCAGATCGTCAATGAGACCACGGTGAGCGGCTACGCCAATGCCGTGCTGGACCTGCTGGCCAATGGCATCGGCCCCAGCTTCGTCGCTGATGCTGACGGGCTGTGCGGGGCCTACACCACGAAGATGCAGCAATACATCCAGTCGCTGGACCCGAAAGTGCCCGCCAACAAGGCACTGCAGGACGCCGCAGCTTCCTGCAAGCTTGAAACGCTGACGCAGCGCGGCGTGACGCTTCAGCTGGCAGAACAGCGCGCGATGGCCAGCGACAGCGCTGTCCTGACGCAACACATTGCCGACCGCCTTCTGGGCGGCGCCATCAGCGACCCCTTGCGCCAGTTGGTGATCCGTACGCTCGACACCATTGCCGTGCCGCAGCCGGATCAGACTCAATCCAATAGCGATGCCATCAACAGCGCACTGGACAAACGTGTTTGGAGTGCCATCGCCATGGTGGCCGTGTCGCCTGAATTTCTGATCACCAAGTGAGACGCAGATGACATCGATTCCACGTCGCCAATTTCTGCAACGCACCGCTGCGCTGACGTCCCTGGGTGCCAGTGGGACGCTACTGAGCAGCCTGAGCGCACTACAAACCGCGTCGGCCCAATCAACGGGCGCGCAGGACTACAAGGCACTTGTCTGCATCTTCCTGGCTGGAGGCAACGATGCGCACAACACCGTCATCCCTGTTGATGCCACTTCATGGCGCTGCTACAGCGCCTCACGCGATCCCAAAGTGATGGCCCAGGTCTCCGGCCTGACGCTCCCTGACGACCTGACATCCATCGCCTTGCCGCAATCCAGCTTGCTGTCAATCAACCATCGCAATGCCAAGGGGCTCAACACGGGACGCAGTTTTGCCCTGCACCCGCAACTCACGCGCATTCAGGCCTTGTACGCCCAGTCATCCGCAGCCATCGTCGCCAACATCGGCCCCTTGGTCCAACCCACGACCAAGATCGACCTGCTTGACGGGAGCTTTGCGATCCCCCGCAAACTCTATTCACACAACGACCAGGCGTCGACCTGGCAGTCCTTCGAGCCAGAAGGCGGCGCGGCTGGCTGGGGCGGCTTGCTCATGGACAAGCTGACCAGCCGCAACACCAACAAGACTTTCAGCAGCATTGGCGTGGACAGCACGTCCGCCTGGCTCAATGGCACTGCCGTCACACCCTATCTGATTGGCTCCGGCGGCTATCAAGTCATGGGCGGCAAGACCGGCACGGTCTTCGGCAGCAATGCCCTGTTCAAGGCTGTGCGCAGCGCGGCGTCCACCACGCTCGAGCAAGACATGATCGGCGAGGACTACACACGCGTGGTCAACCGCGCACTGGACAGCGAAGCCGCTCTCCAGCAAGGCCTGCCCGATGCCAGCATGGCGCCGTGGGGCACGCCCGGCACGAACTCGAAAACCGATCCGCTGCTTTTCTACACCAACCCCAATGACGGCACCAGCCAGCTCAACTCGCTGGCCCTCCAACTGCAGATTGTTGCGCGCATGATCGCAGCACGCAGCAACAGCGGGATTGGGGCGGGGCGACAAGTGTTCATGGTGTCGCTCGGCGGCTTTGATACCCACAGCGACCTGCTGCGACAGCATGGCAACCTCATGGCCAAACTCGATCATGCGGTCGACTACTTCCAGAAGTGCCTCACTCAGATGCCGGGCGGCGATCTGCGCTCGCAGGTCACCACGTTCACAGCGTCTGAGTTCGGACGGGCGCTGGTCAACAACGGCGACGGTTGCGACCACGGCTGGGGCGGGCACCACTTTGTGATTGGCGGCGCCGTCAAGGGCGGAGACATCTACGGCCGCTATCCCCAGTTCATGGCTTTTGACAACGAAGGCGAGTATTTCAGCGATCAGCTGCTCAAAGGCGGTGTTTTGCTGCCTGAAACCTCGGTTGATCAGCTTGTCTACACCCTGGGTAAATGGATGGGTGTGGCGGAAAGTGATCTGATTGGTGCGAGCCCCGGCGCGGGTATCACCCCCCATATAGGTAATTTTGATGCGGCTGACCGGGATATAGGCTTCATGGCTTAGTTCCGGCGACTGAAATCGGTCTGCGTCTGTCAAAATCCCGCTGATTTCACAACAATCCGCCTCACATCATGAAAGTTTCAGTTGTTGGTACCGGCTATGTAGGCTTGGTAACGGGTGCGTGTCTGGCCGAAATGGGCAACGACGTGCTCTGCCTGGACGTGGACCCCAACAAGATCCGGATCCTGGAAGAAGGCGGCATTCCCATCCATGAGCCGGGCCTGGACAAGGTGGTCGAACGCAACGTCAAGGCTGGCCGCCTGTCGTTCACGACCGATATCGCCCGCGCCGTGGCGCACGGCACCATCCAGTTCATCGCAGTGGGCACGCCCCCCGATGAAGACGGCTCGGCCGACCTGCAATACGTGCTGGCAGCCGCCCGCAACATCGGCCGCCTGATGAGTGACTACAAGGTCATCGTCGACAAATCCACCGTACCCGTTGGCACAGCCGACAAGGTGCGAGCTGCCGTGGCCGATGAACTGGCCAAGCGCGGCAGCGACGTGCAGTTCGCCGTCGTGTCCAACCCCGAGTTTCTCAAGGAAGGCGCGGCTGTGGACGACTTCATGCGCCCGGATCGCATCGTGGTGGGTGCCGATGACGAGCAAGCCATTTTGCTGATGCGCGCGCTCTATGCCCCCTTCCAGCGCAACCACGATCGCCTGATCGTCATGGATGTGCGCAGCGCCGAGCTGACCAAGTACGCCGCCAATGCCATGCTGGCCACCCGCATCAGCTTCATGAACGAGCTGGCCCTGCTGGCCGAGAAGATGGGCGCAGACATCGAGCAGGTCCGCCTGGGCATCGGTTCGGATCAACGCATCGGCACGCACTTCCTGTACGCCGGCTGCGGCTACGGCGGCAGTTGCTTCCCCAAGGACGTGAAAGCCCTGATCAAGACAGCCAACGGCGTGGACCAGGAACTGCTGGTGCTCCAGGCCGTGGAAGATGCCAACGAGCGCCAGAAGACCGTGCTGGTCAACAAGGTCGTCAAGCGCT
>NZ_SCTN01000326.1 GCF_004297345.1 Aquabacterium sp.
ATGAAGCACATCCTCGTTGGCGCACTGGCCCTGGCGCTGTCGGCCTCGGCCCTGGCTGAAAACTACGTTGGCGCCACCATCGGTTCCAGCCACATCGACATCGATTGCGGTTTGTCCACCGCCTGCGAAACCAGCGATACCGGCTTCAAGATCTACGGCGGTTTTGACGTCTCGCATCACGCATCGGTGCCCGGTCTGGCGCTGGAAGTGGGCTACATCGATTTCGGCACCGCGCATACCTCGATCGGCCCCGTCACGACACGCACCATTGACGTGTCTGCCCTGACTTTCGGTGCGGCCATGCGTCTGCACTTCACGCCGGCTTTCAGTGGCGTGGGCCGCCTCGGCCTGGCTTATGTGGATGGCAAGACCAGCACCCCCCTGGGCTCCAACTCCTCATCCAACCTGAAGTTGATTGGCGGCCTGGGCCTGGAGTACGCCGTGAACAAGCAGTTCAAGATCGTGGGTGCAGCTGACTTCACCACGTATGACACGGGTGCCGATACCGGTTCTGCGCACCTCATCAGCGTGGGCGCGCAGTACGGCTTCTGATTCCTGCCAGATCAGAACAGACGCTTGAAGCTCAGGTCAAGGCGGTTGACCGTCTGGCCTGAGCGTCTGGTGCGTACCACGTCCAGCATCACCGTGTTTTGCTTGTCCAGATACTTGGATTGAGTGAGCCGCATTTCCGTGGTCGCGCCGGATTGCCCCAATGGGCGAGAAATCTGACTGATCGTGATGATCGACTTCATGTCAAACACCTCGCGTACCAGCATGCCCAAGGTGGGTTTGGCGTAGAGGTAGCCGTGCTGGTGATAGCCCCAGCCTCCTCCCATCAGCGCGAAGGCGTCGATGTCTCGGCTTGGGCGCCAGGTTGCGCCGATGTTGCCTTCCATCAGAAAGGCCATGCCATCCCGCGTTGCATCCTTCATCTGGCGATCGAAGCCGATGGTGACGCCCCCTGAGAGTCCGCCGGTCATCGGGTCGCGAGGCAGCAGCGATTGCGTGCCGTAGACCGTCAGGTGGTCGATCGATACCTTTCCATTGCGGGGATCGATCAGCAAGGCTGAGTCAAACAGGCGCAACTCGTTTTCGCTGTTGTACTCGGTATTGTTGTCTTCCAGCTTGTGAGACATGGGCAGGTAGTCCAGTTTCAACAAGTCACGGCCATGGTGATGGCGCCACCCCAGGCTGAGTTGCCGTTCCCTTGGCGCCAGCGAAGGGTCACGGCTCGTGTTGGTTTCGAGCGCGAGACCAGCGAATCGCTGCTCGAGTGGGCGCAGGGCCTGGTCCATCTTCTGCCAGCGCTCGAACGTCACGTCCTTTTGCTCGAAGCGATAGTGGTTGTATGCGCGAGCCAGATTGGTGACCAGAAAGCCTTGCTGCTCTTCAAGCTGCACGCTCCATGTCGCCAGATCGGATGTCTTGTCAGCATCGACCAGCGCCTGTGTTTGTTGAACCACTTTGTCTGGCAGTTCCCCTTGGACGTTTTTGACCAGCCACTTGGCAGGCGTTCTGACTGTGACGTTGGCAATCAGTTGGGCTGACTGCGCGCGCTGAATCACGGACTTGGGTGTGACCCAATGGCTGGGTTTGTCCTGCATGTGTGGGGCGGCGATTGCCAGAATCTGTTCAACCAGCGTGGCGCAATTGAAATCCTGAAAGAAGTAGGTGATCCGGGCGTGCTTGAGCTCGATCATGTGAAGCTGAAGCAGCTTGAACTCATATGGCTGGAGCGCCAGATCGTATTCCCACAAAGAGCGTTGCTCCTTGACCAGATATTGATCCTGCTCGTCCTTGTATGGCGACAGCAGAAAGTAGCCTGGCTTGCCCACGACCATGCTGTCGTAGAACAGTTTGGGGATGTTGAATGAATCAGCGTCCGTGAAAAAGGAAATGGCGTGTTCGAGTGTCTGCCCCTCGGCGTTGCGTCCGCTGACTTTGAGAAACAGGTGACCCATCATGCTGGAGGGCTGGCTGAGATTCTCTGACGCAAAAACGAGTGAAATGGTCTGTGCTGGTGCGCGAGCCAGAAAGTCCGTGAGCTCCACGCATTGGTCTGTGGGCGTGACGGGCAGTTGCAGTTCGGTTTGAAGCCAAGCCAGGCGAGCAGGGAATCGGCAAGCAGCTTCCCGAGCTTGCGATCCGTACAGCAACGCGATCGTGGCAATCAACTCCTTGCGCGGGGAAAAATCACCCAAGGTCAGGATGAAATGCTCGTCCTTGATCTGCGGTTCAAGGCCATTGAGGTGCAACAAGGCCGCCCAACGCGGCGATGCGTCGAGTTGTTTGCCTAGCGCCAACTGCTGTATCTGCTCAACTTGCCGCTCAGAGGTTGCCGCAAGAGTGCCGGTATGAAGTGCGAAGGCAAGCACGGACAAAAAAGCGGCCCGAAAGCCGCTTTTGATTCCGTTCAGACAATGTCTGATCGACATTACTGCGCGCAGGTCACAGTCACGTTGTCAGAGTACTTCCACATTTTTTCTGTGGAGGCATCGGTCGTGGAGCCCAGCAGGCCGCCAAAAATGATGTTGCCCCAGAACTTGAGGTCGATGCTGGGATCAACGGAAGTTTGAGGTGCGCAACCTTGGGTCTCAACCTTGAACACCTTGGGGCTCTTTTGACGAGCAACGCTCACCACGCCAGGGCCAGTGAAGGGCACGCCGTCCACGGTACCTTGGAAGGACTTGCCGTTGGTCGAGGTCACGTTGATCTGTTGGTTCTTGTCGTTCAGGATCGACGCGCAACCCGTCATCAGCAGTGCGGTACCCATCACAGCGGCGATAGCCAGCTTATTCATGAAAAACTCCTAACTAGTCAGTTGAATGAACAACGTTCATATCCAGGCGCATGGCCGGCCATGCGCCTTATCTCGGATGGGTATTGGGTGCGCCGGGCAATTGCCAGCGCGCAAAATATTGCAATTCAATTGCAATAAATCGTGCAGCCTGAATGGCTGTTCTTGTTATCCGCCTCCCTACTCCACGGATTTTGATCGTCGGGAGGGATTTTATGCGCGCACAAGTTCGCGGCAATAAGGAAAGACGCGACACCCTTGGTTACTGTTGTAGCAGTCTGACTGATTTCAGAAATCTTTAAGCAACATCAATAAAAAAAGAGCACCGCGAGGGTGCTCTTTTCACGTGGAGGGAAGGCCTGATCAGCCCTGTGCCTTCACCTTCAAACGCCATGCATGCAGCAGAGGCTCGGTGTAACCAGAAGGCTGTTCCTTGCCCTTGAACACCAGATCCAGCGCAGCCTGGAAGGCAGCACCAGTGGGGTTGGCCGCCAGCGACTTGTAGGCCGCGTCGCCAGCGTTCTGGCCGTCCACCACGACAGCCATGCGGCTGAAGGTTTCGCGAACCTGGGCTTCGGTCACCACGCCATGGTGCAGCCAGTTGGCCACGTGCTGGCTGGAGATGCGCAGCGTGGCGCGGTCTTCCATCAGGCCGATGTTGTGGATGTCAGGCACCTTGGAGCAACCGACGCCCTGGTCGATCCAGCGCACCACATAACCCAGGATGCCCTGGATGTTGTTGTCCAGCTCTTGCTGCTTGTCGGCGTCAGACCAGTTGGTGTCAGCGGCCACGGGGATGGTCAGCAGCTTGTCCATCAGGCTTTGTGCGTCTTCACCCGACTTCTCGATCTCCACTTGCACAGCGGCCACGCTCACTTGGTGATAGTGGATGGCGTGCAGCGTGGCGGCGGTAGGCGAAGGTGTCCAGGCGGTGTTGGCGCCAGCCTTGGGGTGACCGATCTTCTGCTTGAGCATCTCGGCCATCAGGTCAGGCATGGCCCACATGCCCTTGCCGATCTGGGCGCGGCCACGCAGGCCACATTGCAGACCGATCAGCACATTGCGGCGCTCGTAAGCGGCGATCCAGTCGCTGCCCTTGATGTCGCCCTTGCGCATCATCGGGCCGGCCAGCATGGCGGTGTGCATTTCGTCGCCAGTGCGGTCCAGGAAGCCGGTGTTGATGAAGGCGACGCGGCTTTGCGCGGCTGCGATACAGGCCTTCAGGTTGGCCGAGGTGCGGCGCTCTTCGTCCATGATGCCCAGCTTGACGGTGCTGTCAGGCAGGCCCAGCAGTTGTTCCACGCGGGTGAACAGCTCGGCAGCGAAAGCCACTTCGGCAGGGCCGTGCATCTTGGGCTTGACGATGTAGACCGAGCCCTTGCGCGAGTTGTTGATGCTGGCGCCGTCGATCTTGCCGTGGCCTTGCAGGTCGTGCATGGCGATGGTGGTGGTCACCACGGCGTCCATGATGCCTTCTGGGATTTCCTTGCCTTCAGCGCCCCACAGGATGGCGGGGTTCGTCATCAGGTGGCCCACGTTACGCACGAACATCAGCGAACGGCCGTGCAGCTTGACTTCGCCGCCATTGGCGCCGGTGTACACGCGGTCAGCATTGAGCTTGCGGGTGAAGGTCTTGCCGCCCTTGGCGACTTCTTCTGTCAGCGTGCCCAGCTGGATGCCCAGCCAGTTGCCGTAGCCCAGCACCTTGTCTTCGGCGTCCACAGCGGCCACGGAGTCTTCCAGGTCCAGGATGGTGGACAGGGCCGATTCCAGGATCAGGTCGGACACGCCTGCAGCGTCGGTCTTGCCGATGGCCGTGGTGGCGTCGATCTGGATGTCGATGTGCAGGCCGTTGTTGACCAGCAGCACGCTCTTCGGTGCTGCTGCGTCGCCCTGGAAGCCCACGAACTGAGCGGGGTTCTGCAGGCCTGTGGTCTTGCCGCCAGCCAGGCTCACGACCAGCTTGCCGCCTTCAACGCGGTAGCCGGTGGACTCCTTGTGCGAAGCGCCTTCCAGCGGAGCCGATTGGTCCAGGAAGTTGCGTGCGAAAGCGATCACCTTGGCGCCGCGCACGGGGTTGTAGCCCTTGCCCTTTTCAGCGCCGTCGGTTTCAGGGATGGCATCGGTGCCATACAGGGCGTCGTACAGGCTGCCCCAACGTGCGTTGGCGGCGTTCAGCGCGTAACGGGCGTTCAGGATGGGCACCACCAGCTGAGGGCCGGCTTGCGTGGCCAACTCGGCGTCCACGTTCGAAGTGGTCACCTTGGTGTCGGCAGGCACGGGCACCACGTAGCCAATCTTTTCCAGGTGGGCGCGGTAGGCAGCCATGTCCTTGATCGGGCCGGGGTTGGCGGTGTGCCAGGCGTCCATGTCGGCCTGGATGCGGTCACGCTCGGCCAGCAGGGCGGCGTTCTTGGGAGCCAGGTCGCTGACGATCGCGTCGAAACCGGCCCAGAACTTGGCGCTGTCGACGCCCGTGCCCGGCAGCACTTTGTCTTCGATGAAACGGAACAGTTCGGTCGCGACTTGCAAGCCGTGGACGGTGGTGCGTGCGGTCATGGGAAACCTCGTCAGGAAAAGGGATGAACAGTAGATAGGAAACAGGGCCGGGGCGCCAGTGCATGCCTGCACACAGTGGGGCCGTTTTTGAGCCGCTTGTCGCCTGTTTGAAGTGCCGGCAGTTTATTCGATACTTGGCTGAACATTAACAACCTGAAAATACATTGATTCGTGACTTTTATGCACGAATCGACCTTTGGCAGTGCGCAGAACGGACAAGCAGGGTTGCCCCCGGATTGTCTTGCACGCATCTCCTGATCAACATGCACCGTTCAGTCGTGGCCAGCCTGGGTCGCTTACAGGCAACGGGTAGGGAACCATGGATCGACTCAAGCAGATCGAATCTTTCGTGGCCGTGTCCACGAAGGGCAGCCTGACCGCAGCCGCCACCGCCGAGGGCGTGGCGCCTGCCGTCATCGGCCGCCGCATTGATGCGCTGGAAGAGCGCCTGGGCGTCAAGCTGCTGGTGCGCACCACGCGGCGCATCAGCCTCACGCACGAGGGCAGTGCCTTTCTGGAAGACGCGCAACGCCTGCTGGTGGACCTGGCCAATGCCGAAGCCAGCGTCAGCGCGGGCGGGCTGCAGGCCAGCGGCCATCTGCGCATCACGGCGCCAGCCGGCTTCGGGCGGCGGCACGTGGCGCCCCTGGTGCCGCGCTTTGTGGGCCTGCACCCGGAGGTGTCGCTGTCGCTGAACCTGTCCGACCGCCTGGTGGACCTGGTTAACGAAGGATTCGATTGCGCCGTGCGTGTGGGCGATCTGCCGGATTCCAGCCTGGTCAGCGTGCGCCTGGCCGACAACCGCCGCCTGTGCGTGGCCAGCCCGGCCTATCTGCAACGACGTGGTCGGCCCACTCGCCCCGAAGACATCACCCGCCACGATTGCCTCACGCTCAGCTCCGAAGCCAGCCAGACGCGGGGCTGGGCTTTCATGATCGACCACCAACTAAGTCATGTGCGCCCGCCCACGCGCCTGGATTGCTCTGATGGTCAGGTGCTGCACGCCTGGTGCCTGGAAGGCCTGGGCCTGGCCTGGCGCTCCTGGTGGGAGGTCGAGGCCGATGTGCGAGCAGGGCGGTTGGTCAGCGTGCTGGACGAATACGCCGCGCCACCCAACGGCATCTACGCGGTTTTTGCCCAACGCAAGCACCTGCCGCTGCGCTTGCGCCTGTGGATCGATTTCATCAAAGAGGCCTACGGCGATCCGGCCTATTGGCAGGGCAGCACCTCGGCTCCGGCATGATGGGCGCATGCTGACCGAATCGCTCCTGGCTTACGCCCACTTCGTCGCCATCCTCAGTGTGGTGGTGTTCCTGACCAGCGAGGCCGCGCTGTGCCGCACCGAGTGGCTCAACGCTGCCGTGGTGCGCCGCTTGGTGCGCCTGGACGTGATCTACCTGTGCGCGGCGCTGGCCGTGCTGATCACCGGCATCGCCCGCACCTGGTGGGGCATGAAGGGCACAGGCTGGTACTGGCATCAGCCGCTGTTGCACCTCAAGCTGACGCTGTTCGTGGTGATCGGGCTGATCTCGCTCAAGCCCACGTTCAGCTTCCTGCGCTGGCGCAAGGCGCTGGACGCCACGGGGCAACTGCCTTCGGAAGATGAGGTTAAAAGCGTGCGCAAGCTCATCATGCTGGAGGCGCACTTGCTGGTCCTGATTCCTCTGGCGGCCACGCTGCTGGTGCGAGGCGTCTGGACGCGGTGAGCGATTCGATCAGGCCATGAAAACAGGCCCCGAAGGGCCTGTAGAGCGATCCCGCCGATCATGCAAGCGGTAGCCCGGTGCCGGGCTGATCCGCTCAGGTGCGGGCGGGAATCGATTACTTCGATGCGGCCGGTGCTGCAGCGCCGCCATCTTTTTCGCACTTCTTGACGAAGGCGGTCTTGGCAGCGCCAGCCAGTGGCTTGCCATTCTTGCCCACGGCCTTGGCGGCACAGGCTGCGCCCGCATCGCCGCCGGCATCCTTTTCGCACTTCTTGACGAAGGCAGTCTTGGCTGCACCAGCCAGCGGCTTGCCGTTCTTGCCAACAGCCTTGGCCTCGCAGGCGGTGTCGGCGTGAGCCAGGGTGGACAGCAGAGCCAGGGAAACGGAAGCAATCAGAGCGCGCATGTCAGAACTCCAGGAGGTTGGTTTGGGAGGCGGGGCTAAGCAGGATGCAGCCGCGTCTCCACCTTCAACGCGCGAGTTCAAATTCAGGATGACGCCGGGCATGCTGCATTTGCGGACAAATGCAATCCACTACACGCGGCGAGGGCGGTCACATGATCCGCCGTGGGTGCGCCAGGGCTTCGTGCGCCGCATGCAGACGCCGTACCAGCACACGGATGAAGGCTTCGTCAAACAAGTGCCTGGCAGCGGGGCTCAACTGCTGCATGACCTCCGGCGTGAACGAGATCGTGGTGGTCGGCTCGGTCACGACCACATCGGTGCTGTGCCGGCGTAATTCAGGGCTGGGGGCCAGATAGGCCATCTCGCCCACGGACGTGCCCGCGCCCAGCAAAGCCACACGCTTGGCATTGCGGTACACCTCCACGCTGCCTTGCGCAATGATGTGGAAGGTGCGCCCCTCTTCGCCACGGCGGTACAGCGCATGGCCGAACGAGAAGCGCTGCCACTTGGCGCGGTGCACCACCTCCCACAGCTCCACGTCGCCGAAGGTCGAGAAGAAATCCAGCGAGCGCAGCAGGTTGAAGCGCTCTGAATCCAGCACGCCTTGCAGGTGCCCGCGCGGCACCTTGTGCTCGGTGATCAGGCCTGACAGCGCCTGCGCAAACTCGTCCCAGTTGGCGTAGCGGTCCTTCGGGTCCTTGGCCAGTGCCTTGAGGATCACGCAGTCCACGGCCGCATCCACACCCGAACGCATGCCGGCCAGTGGCGGCGCATCCTGGTTGTAGATCATGTTCATCAGCACCGCTTGCGAGGGCGCATCGAACGGCGGCTTGCCCGCCACCAGGTGATACAGCACGGCGCCCAGGCCGTAGATGTCGGCGCGGCAATCCAGCACCTGGCCGTCAATCTGCTCGGGCGACATATAGGCCAGCGAGCCCACTTGGTGCACCTGCGTGCAATCGGCGGTCATGTTGAGCACGCTGCCGAAATCGGTGATCTTCACGTCGGTGACCACGCCTTGCGCATTCGTGATCGCCAGGATGTTGGCTGGTTTCACATCACGGTGGATCAGGCCCTGGCGGTACACATAGCCCAGCGCCATCGCACACTTGAAGCCCACTTCAACGATCAGTTCCAGCGGCAGCAGTTGATCCGGACGGCAATAGCTGCGCAGCGTGGTGCCGGGCACATACTCCATCACCACATACGGCGAGGTCGGATCCGGCACCGCGTCAAAGATCTGGATGACATTGGGGTGCTGCAGGCGGCCGACCAGGGCAGCCTCGGCAGCAAAGAAGCGCGCATAGACGGGGCCATCCACCGCATCACCCAGGGCCGCCGAGCGCACGCGTTTGATCGCCACATCGCGCTCGTTGAAATCGTCCCGGCACAGGAACACCTCGCTGGTGGCGCCTTCGCCCAGTCGCTTGAGGATCCGGTACTTGCCGATCAGTCCGGTATCGAGGTCAATGTCGATGTCACCCATGGTGGCCCAGTGTGTCGCGCCGCGTTCCCTTGCCATTCATGCACGGCAAAGGCCCTTTTGGCAGCCATGACGCCATGTTGGCACTGTGCGCCCAATGCCGCCCGCTGAAAAGACCCCCGCGAAGTGTGCATTTCTTCGCATTTTTGTCGCCAGATGGCACAGCGCCCTGTCGCTCAGGATGCCCTGCTGTCGGCCAATAACCTATCAGCGACGGGTGCCTGCGTGGGATCTTGCGCTCTTGCAGTGCATGCGCCTGCCCGCCACTTTTCTGAAGAGACAAGCCATGAGCACACCACATCAGAACCAAGCAGCCAATCCGAAGATCATTCCGCGCGAGAAGCTCGACTTCCACCTGAACGACCAGGACATCCCCCGCTACTGGTGGGACAACAGCGCCTTCAAGACGCGCTTTGCCGATGCCATGTCCACGACCTTCCCTGTGGGCGAGCGCTTCTTCATCTCCTGCGTGCGTGACTACCGCGATCGCGTGACTGACCCGGCCTTGCAGCAGGAAATCAAGGACTTCATCCGCCAGGAAGGCCAGCACGGCATGGTGCACGACCTGTTCAATGGCCGGCTCAAGGAGCAGGGCGTGGCCGTGGGTGCGCTGGAGCGCATCTACAAATACTGGCTGTTCGACTTCTTCCGCAAATACGCCTCGCGCAAGCACACCCTGGCTTTCACGGCGGCGGCCGAACACATGACGGCCATCATGGTCCACCTGCTGTTCGACACCCCTGAGATGATCGAGCAGGCCGACCCTCGTCTGGCTGGCATGTACGCCTGGCACGCCATGGAAGAGATGGAGCACAAGGCCGTGGCCTTCGATGTGATGCAGAAGGTCGCCAAGGTGGGCTACGGCATGCGCATCCTGGCTTTCATCGAAATCAGCATCTTCTTCCCGTTGGCCACTTTCCTGGTCATGGACCACATGTTCAAGGTTGATGGCATGTCGCGCTGGCAGCGTGCCAAGGCCTGGACCAAGGGCCTGTGGTGGCTCTATGGCATCGGTGGCCTGTTCACCAAGCCGTCCTTCCTGGGGCATTACCTGGCGTATCTGAAACCCGGCTTCCACCCCTGGCAGGCGGGTGAATTGGGTACCTACAAGCTGTGGCTGGCCGAGTTGGAGCGCAGTGGCGACCCCATCGCCGCCGGCCAGACCCTGCGCATGGCCTGAGGTCCACCACGTTCGCGCCAGGATTCGCGTCTCAGGCCCCGTAGAATCCTGGGCATGATCCAAGCCAAGCGTGCCCTTCTTTCTGCACTGGGTGAAGCCCTGCGCCAGGTTGTGCCTGACGCCGCAGCCTCCTTCAACCCTGTTTTTGAAGCCCCCAAGCAGGCTGCCCACGGCGACCTCGCCGTGACGGCAGCCATGCAATTGGCCAAGCCCCTCAAAAAGAACCCTCGTGAACTGGCGACCGCCCTGGTCGACGCGCTCAATGCGCAAGCTGCCGTGCAGCAATGGGTGTCGGCCATCGAGATCGCCGGGCCGGGCTTCATCAACCTGCGCCTCAAGCCCGAAGCCAAGCAGTCCATCGTGACCGACGTGCTGGCCGATGCCGAGAAGTTCGGCTGGCAATCCGCTACCGAGAAAAAGGTGCTCGTCGAGTTCGTCTCTGCCAACCCCACCGGCCCGCTGCACGTGGGTCATGGCCGCCAGGGCGCCCTGGGTGATGCCTTGTGCAACCTGTTCGAAACGCAAGGCCAGCAGGTCACCCGCGAGTTCTATTACAACGATGCCGGCGTGCAGATCAGCACCCTGGCCTGGTCCACGCATGCGCGCATCAAGGGCCTGAAGCCCGGTGACGAGCACTGGCCCGAATCCGCCTACAACGGCGACTACATCCAGGACATCGCCAACGATTTCCTGGCCAAAAAGACCGTCAAGGCCGACGACCGCGAGTTCACCGCCTCGGGCGACCCGGAAGACATCGACGGCATCCGCCAGTTCGCCGTGGCCTACCTGCGCCACGAGCAGGATCTGGATCTGAAGGCCTTCGAAGTTCGCTTCGACAACTACTACCTCGAGTCCAGCCTGTACACCTCGGGCCGGGTTGAGGCAGCCGTTCAAAAGCTGAAAGACGCCGGCAAGACCTTCGAAGAAGGCGGCGCCCTGTGGCTGCGCTCCACCGACTATGGTGACGACAAGGACCGCGTGATGCGCAAGTCCGACGGCGGCTACACCTACTTCGTACCCGATGTGGCTTATCACATCGCCAAGTGGGAGCGCGGCTTCCAGCAGTGCGTCAACATCCAGGGCTCCGACCACCACGGCACCATTGCCCGCGTGCGCGCCGGCCTGCAAGCCGCTGGCGTGGGCATCCCCCAGGGCTGGCCTGACTACGTGCTGCACAAGATGGTCACCGTGATGAAGGACGGCGAGGAGGTCAAGATCTCCAAGCGCGCCGGCTCTTACGTCACATTGCGCGACCTGATCGAGTGGACCAGCAAGGACGCCGTGCGCTTCTTCCTGATCAGCCGCAAGGCCGACACCGAATTCACGTTTGATGTCGACCTGGCCCTCAAGCAGAACGACGAGAACCCCGTGTTCTACGTCCAGTACGCCCATGCCCGCATCCACTCGGTGCGTGCCCAGTACGTCGAGAAGCTCGGTGGCGATCTGGCTGCGCTGGATCGAGCCAATCTCGGCCTGTTGTCCGCTGACACGGAACTGGCGCTGATGACGAAACTCGCCGAATTCCCTGGCATGCTGACGTCCGCAGCACAAGGCTTGGCGCCGCACGACGTGGCTTTCTACCTGCGCGATCTGGCCAGTGCCTTCCACAGCTACTACGCTGCGGAACGTTTCCTGGTCGAGGATGTCGAACTCAGCCGTGCCCGCGTGGCGCTGCTGACGGCTACTGCCCAGGTGCTGCGCAACGGCCTGTCGCTGCTGGGTGTGAGCGCACCCGAGAAGATGTAAAGAATCTGGTCTGCCAGAGAGGATCTGATCCATGAATTCCCAACGCGGAGGTTTCTTCCTCGGCATGATCGTCGGCCTGTTGATCGGGCTGGCGCTCGCTCTTGGCGTGGCGCTTTACATCACCAAGGTGCCATTGCCCTTCATCGACAAGGTGCCTCAGCGGACCGCCGAGCAGGACGCCGCCGAGGCCGAAAAGAACAAGAACTGGGATCCCAACAGCCCGCTGTACGGCAAGAACCCGGCCAAGCCGCATCCGGTGCAGGTTGAAGCGCCTGCGGCGTCTGAGGCAGCGTCTGGCGTGGCGCCTGCTGCGGTCGAAACCCCTGTGGCACCCGCTGTGCCGGTGGCGCCTGTGGCTTCTGCGGCCAGTTCCGCCAAGGAAATCAAGGAAGCGAAGGCTGCGGCCAAGGCGGCGAGCGCCGCGGCATCTGCGGCGCGCAATCCTGCTGCCATTCTGTCGGGTGAACCCGTGTCCACCAATCCGGCCTCTGACTCGTTGAGCTATCAAGTGCAGGCTGGCGCCTATGGCAGCCAGGCCGAAGCCGAAACACAACGCGCCAAACTGGCCATGATGGGCTTGGAGCCCCGCATCCAGGAGCGCGAAGTCAACGGCCGCACCATGTACCGTGTCCGGATCGGGCCATTTGCTCAGCGTGAACAAGCCGATGAGGTTCGTGTCAAGCTGCAGGCAGCGGGCGTCGAATCGGCGCTGGTGCGGGTTCAGAAATAAAAGCTTGGGTTTACCGAAAGGACGTGTTCCATGAATCGCCGTGAGTTTTCGCTCCAGACATTGAGTGCCGCCGTTGGTGCCTTCGGGCTGGGCATGGCTGCCGTGTCTCCGTCGCAGGCGCTGGCGCAAGGCGGTCCGGTTGAGGGCACGCATTACTTCAAGCTGTCGCAAGCGGTGCCGACCAGCGCCCCCGCCGGCAAAATCGAGGTCCTGGAATTCTTCTGGTACGGGTGCCCTCACTGCAACCACTTCGAGCCTGCACTGGCTGCCTGGTCCGCCAAATTGCCGGTGGACGTGGTTTTCCGCCGTGTCCCGGTTGTGCTGCGTGAGAATCCCGGCGCCATTCACCAGCGCTTGTTCTATGCCCTGGACGCCATGGGCTTGTTGCCCGCCATGCACGCCAAGGTCTTCCATGCCCTGCATGAAGAAGGTCAGCGCCTGGATTCGCCCGAAGCCATCGGTGACTTCATGGCCAAGAACGGCGTTGACAAGGCCAAGTTCCTGAGCACGCTGGATTCCTTTGGCGTGCAAAGCAAGTGTAAGCAGGCGCGTGCCCTGGCTGACGCTTACAAGCTCGATGGCGTGCCCACCGTGGGTATCGCAGGCCAGTATTTCACCTCGGTGGGCCTCAACGGCTCCAACGAGAAGACGCTGGCCACCGTCAATGCCTTGATCGACAAGGCTCGCAAAGGCAAGTAAATCGCCTTGCTCGTATGGGGGGATGCCCCCCTCATCTCGATGTGTGCAAATCCAACCGTGGTGCGCCGATTTCGCCAAATTGACCACCGCGGCGCAGCGCTTCATGGCTACAATGAATGCAAAATTCATGCCGAAGATGCTGCTGATTTACCCTAACCGTTCTCGTCTGCTTGTGCTGGCTGGCCTTCTGGCGGCGCTGAGCGCCATGCCGGCTCGATCAGAGAAGACAGACCGCTCGCAGCCGCTCAATTTCGCGGCCGATTCCGCCCGGGTCGATGACGTGCAACGTCTGAACATCCTCAGCGGTAATGTGGAGATCACCAAAGGCTCCATGACGGTGCATGCCGACCGTGTCGAAGTGCGCCAGAACCCGGACGGCTCCCAGACGGCCACGGCACTCGGAGGCCCAGGTGGGCGCGCTTATTTCAAGCAAAAGCGCGAAGGCCTGGATGAGGCCATCGAAGGCGAAGCCGAGAAAGTAGTTTACGAGGGCAAGGATGACACGGTTCACTTCACGGGCCGTGCCGTCATGCGCCGGCTCAAGGGTGTAACGCTGACCGACGAAGTCACCGGTCAGGCCATCGTGTACGACAACAAGACATCCGTCTTTCAGGTCGTGGGCAACTCTGGCAATACGTCAACGACCAAAGGTCGCGTGCGCGGTGTGATCACGCCTCGTGGTGCTGCAGAACCGGCGCCCGCCGCCAAGGAAAAGGGCGCCAGCCTGACCCCCGCCGCCACCTTGTCGCAACCTGAGGGCGGGCGTTGAGCATGAGCGATACCCCCCCATCGGTCACCATTGAAACCAGCCAGCTTCGTGCCGAAGGCCTGAAGAAGCGCTACGGCGCCCGCACCGTCGTCCACGATGTGCATGTGGCCGTCAAGGCGGGCGAGGTGGTTGGCCTGCTGGGCCCCAATGGCGCCGGCAAGACCACCAGCTTCTACATGATCGTGGGCCTGGTGCGTGCCGATGCCGGCCTGATCGACATCGATGGCCAGCGGGTTGAAAAGTTGCCGATTCACCAGCGTTCGCGCCTGGGTTTGAGCTACCTGCCGCAAGAGGCATCCATCTTTCGCCAGCTCAATGTGGAAGACAACATCCGCGCCGTGCTGGAGCTGCAGATCGATGACAAGGGCAAGCGCCTGAGCAAGCCCGTCATCGAAGAGCGTCTCAACACGCTGCTGCATGACCTCAGTATCGAGAAGCTGCGCACCAGCCCGTCACTGGCCTTGTCCGGTGGCGAGCGCCGTCGCGTCGAGATCGCCCGTGCGCTGGCAACCCAGCCTCGCTTCATCCTGCTGGACGAGCCTTTTGCTGGTGTGGACCCGATCGCCGTGATCGAGATCCAGCGCATCATCAGTTTCCTGAAAGCGCGTGGTATTGGCGTGCTGATCACCGATCACAACGTGCGCGAAACCCTGGGCATTTGCGACAGGGCCTACATCATCAGCGAGGGCCGGGTGCTGGCGGAAGGCCGCCCGGCGGACATCATCAACAACGCCGAGGTCCGCAAGGTCTACCTCGGCGAACACTTCCGCATGTAAGCGCGACCCAGCAGGCAGCAGCCATGAAGCCATCCTTGCAGTTCCGGCTGTCCCAACATCTCGCGCTGACGCCTCAGTTGCAGCAGTCCATCCGATTGCTGCAACTGTCCACGCTGGAGCTGCACCAGGAAGTCGAGCAGATGCTGGAGCAAAACCCCTTCCTGGAGCCGGAAGAGGAGTTCTCGCCGCTGGAAACCGCTGCATCTGCCGAGTTCGAGCGCCAGCGCAATGAACGTGTCAGCTCGGAAGACAGCGGCGCAGATCGCGAAGGCGGCACAGGTGAAGCTGAAACGCCAGCGCTCGATACCGCCGATCTGGGCACCACCGAGCGCGACGATTGGGAAAACGGCACCGAGCGCGATGACTTCGATGGCATCAGCGAAACGCCGTCGCGCACCAGCAGTGGCGATGACGATGATTTCGATCCGCTGGAGCGCAACGCCGTCTCCATCTCCTTGCAAGAGCACCTGCGCCAGCAACTCAGCGGCACACGCCTGAGCGACCAGGACATGGCGGCGGTCGACGTTCTGATCGAGTCGCTCAACGAGGACGGCTACCTGGCCGACGCCATCGAAGAAATTGCTGAAAGCCTGACGCCCGAAGACGCCGATGAAGAGATGCGCGATGAGATCCTCTCGCGCCTGAAATGCGCGCTGGGCTGGTTGCAGAACCTGGAGCCCGTTGGTGTGGGCGCGGCCAACCTGTCCGAGTGCCTCGTGCTGCAATTGCGCACGATGCCGGTCAGCGAGGTGCGCCAGATCGCCATCCTCATCTGTCAGCATCACCTGGAGTTGCTGGCGCGCCGCGACATCAAGAAGCTGGCTGCCGCCACGGGTGCGGACGATGCGCTGATCAAGGAGGCGCAAGGCCTCATCGTCACGCTGGAGCCCAAGCCGGGCCGGGCCTTCACCCGCGCCGAAGCCAACATCATCGTGCCTGATGTCATCGTGCAGAAGTCGGGCCGGGGCTGGAAGGTCGTGCTCAATCCGGATGTGATGCCCAAGCTGCGCATCAATGATCTGTATGCGCAGGCCTTGCGTTCGTCGCGTTCGCCGCGCGGCACGGCCGCCACGGAAGCGCACACGGCACTGAGCGCGCGTCTTCAGGAGGCGCGCTGGTTCGTCAAGAACATCATGCAACGCTTCGACACCATCCTGCGCGTCTCCAACGCCATCGTCGAGCGCCAGAAGAACTTCTTCACCCATGGCGAGATCGCCATGAAGCCGCTGGTGCTGCGAGAGATCGCCGATGAGCTGGGTCTGCACGAGTCCACCATCTCGCGCGTGACCACGGCCAAGTACATGAACACGCCCTTTGGCACCTTCGAGCTGAAGTATTTCTTCGGCTCCTCGCTCAATACCGAGGCGGGCGGCAATGCATCCAGCACGGCCGTGCGTGCGCTCATCAAGCAACTCGTGTCTGCCGAAGACCCCAAGAAGCCCTTGTCCGACAGCCAACTCTCCAGCATGCTGGAAGAGCAGGGCATCCAGGTTGCGCGCCGTACCGTGGCCAAGTACCGTGAAGCCCTCAAGATCGCGCCCGCCAATCTGCGCAAGGCACTCTGATCCAGGCTGATCAGATGCCGTGTTGACGGCGCAGCCTGGGTGCGCAGACTTGCCTTTTTCACCGCCACCATGCCGACTTCGTTTTCTCACCTGATCAGCCTGCTGCCCTGGCAGGACTGGGCCGCGCTGGCCTTGTTCTTCTTTGGTTGGGTAGGCTACGCCCAGTTCGCCAGTCATCGTGCCAAGGTGGAGCGCACGCTGCTGGCCAGCACCAATCACTACCGTCGCCTGTGGATGGTGCAGGTCACCCATCGCGATCAGCGCATCGTTGACGCTGCCGTGACGCAAAACCTCGCCAGCAGCCCCAGCTTCTGGGCCTCCACCACCATCCTGGTTCTGGGTGGCTTGCTGGCTGTGCTGGGCACCAACGAACGCGCCAGCGAGCTCGTCAAGGATCTGCCCTTTGCGGCGCGCACGTCCATGCTGGTCTTCGACATCAAGATCATCGTGCTGCTGGGCGTCTTTGTTTACGCCTTCTTCCGCTTCACCTGGTCCATGCGCGTCTACTCTTTTGGCGCCATCCTTGTCGGGGCGGCACCCAATGTCGATGTGTTCGACCGAGGCGAGGCCGATCGCGAGGCCTTTGCCGAGCGCGCCGGCAAACTCATGGGCGCCGCCGCTGAAAGCTTTGCCGACGGCCTGCGTGCCTACTACCTGTCTTTTGCCGTTATCGGCTGGTTTGTCTCGCCCGCTGTCTTTGCCATTGGCACCCTCGCGGTGCTCTGGGTGCTGTATCGGCGAGAATTCCGCTCCGACGTGCTGGCCATCCTGCGCCCCGACGCGTCCTGACCCTTTCCAGATTGCCCATCATGCCCATCAAGCCTCCTCGTCGTCCCGTTGTGTCCTCGGCCACAGGCCGTCCCTCGGGATCCCGCGAGGGCGATGCGCCTCGTGGTGACCGTGGTGGCGACCGCGGCGATCAGCGTGGGGCGTCGCGCTCTGGGCCTGGCTCGGCCCAGGCTGGGCAGGGCAGGGGGTACGACCGTGCGCCAGGTCCCAGGTCCGATCGGCCGGCGCCTTCCCGCTCGCCCGTCCGTCCAGAGGATCGTCCGCGCTCCACGGCGCCCGTGCTGGCCGCTGATCGCCCGATGGCGCTCTACATGTCCTGCGCCTCCGGCGTGGAATCTCTGCTCGCGCAAGAGGTCGATCGCATCCTGGGCGGCAAAGGGCAGGTCGTCGAGTCACGTGGTGGCGTAGAGATTCAGCCGCCAGCGCAACTCCGCCAGCCCGCTGAGCGTCACGCAGCCATGGCCTATTTCGCCATGCGCCTCAACTTGGAAAGCCGTCTGGCCCAGCGCGTCCTGTGGCGCGTGGCCTCGCGTGTCTACCGCAATGAAGACGACATCTACCACCTCGGCCGCAGCGTCAATTGGTCGGACTGGATCACGCCCAACCACACCCTGCGTGTGGACGTCACCTCGCGCCGCAGTCACCTGCAAAGCCTGAACTTCGCCGCCTTGCGCGTCAAAGACGCCGTTTGCGATGACCTGCGCGAGCGCACCGGCGAGCGCCCCAACGTCGATACGCGCTACCCCGATCTCAGCCTGGTCCTCTACATGGACGACATGGAGGCCACGCTTTACGTCGACACCTCTGGCGAGGCCCTGTTCAAGCGTGGCTGGCGTGAAGACACCGGCGAAGCCCCGCTCAAAGAAACGCTCGCAGCGGCGATGCTGGCCGCTGCCGGCTGGCAAGGCCGCCCCGAAGACGGCGCCTTGCTGGACCCCTGCTGCGGCGCCGGCACCATCCCCATCGAAGCCGCTCAGATCGCCTGCGGCATCGCCCCAGGCTTGCAGCGCCGCTTCGCGTTCGAGAAGCTGCTGCCTTTCCGGTCTCATCTGGGCGAATGGCAAGCCTTGAAGCAAGCCGCCCGCGAGCGCCAGCGCCCGCCGCAAGTGGCCATCTACGCCGGCGACGTCTCCTTCCGCATGACCGACTTCGCCACGCGCAACGCCGAGCGCGCAGGCGTCAAGCAATACATCGAATTCAAGACCGCCGATGCCCTGCAGCGCCCCGTGCCCTGCGAGCGTGGTGTGCTCATGTTCAACCCGCCCTACGGCGAGCGGATCGACACCAAAGGCTCCGTGCGCAATGCCTACCGCGCGCGCTCCGAGTCGGAGTTAGGCGATGACATGCCTGCCAGCAACGTCAGAGCGGGGCGCGAGCAATTCCAGGACGACGAAGCCGCAACCTTCTTCCAGCGCCTCTCTTCGCACTGGAAAAAGCAATACACCGGCTGGAACGCCTGGATCCTCAGCCCCGACATGAAGTTGCCCAGCGCCATGCGCCTGAAGGAAAGCCGCCGCGTCGTGATGTTCAACGGCCCCATCGAATGCCGACTGTTCCGCTTTGATCTGGTTGCTGGCGGCAACCGTCGCCCTGGCGCGTCATCGACTGACACGCCTGCCGAGCCAGGCCCAACTGACGCTTCCTGATCAAGAAAGCCGGCGCCTACCTTGGCCCATCAAGGCTCGGAGGTGTTTTGCCGCCGACCATGCTGGTGCGGGGTGATGGGTTGATGCTCCACGCCCCACCTCCGGCGTCTTGCCCTGTCGCTAGTCGCTCCTTCTCCAGAGCTGCCGGCAGCCGTCACTGGCCCTCTGATGGGGCCCCGCGTGCCTGGGTGCTTTCACTCGAAAGCGGCCCCAATCACGCTCAAAGCAGCCAGAGGCGCGGTGTCTGCCCGCAAAACACGGGCGCCCAGCGTGATGGCGGTCCAGCCCGCGCCCAGCGCCGCCTGCTCCTCGTTCTCCGACAAGCCGCCTTCCGGCCCGCTCAAGAAGACAAAGCCCGGGCTTTCGGGCCGTGATGTGCCAGTCGATTGGCTCGCATCACCAGATGCCGCATTGAATGCGTCGCCGGCTGTAAGGGCTGCAGGTCCCTTGCCGACCAGCCACGCTCGCAGACTCACCGCATCGCGCAGGCTCAACACGCCTTTGTGCCCGGCTGAGGCCTCTAGCGTAGCGGCATCCCCCTTCAGCCAATTCTGAAGCGTTTGCACCTGGCGAACCTGCGGCACCACCGCGCGCCCCGACTGCTCACACGCCGATATCGCCACTGCGTGCCAGTGCGCCACCTTCTTGAGCGCACGTTCGCCATCCAGCCGCAAGACAGAGCGCTCGCAAACCAAGGGCTGAATCGCGTACACGCCAAGCTCCGCAGCCTTCTCGATCAGCGCGTCCATGCGGTCGTTGGCGGGCATCCCCATGGCCAGAGTCACCTTGACTGGCAACTCCCGGTTGACCACGACGGGTCCCTCCACCTCCACCATCACTTGCTTGCGCCCCATTTCCGTCACGCGAGCCTGGTGTTCACGTCCTTGCCCATCAAATAGTTGAATCAGGCCGCCGGGTTGCATCCGCAAAACCTGTACGTGCCTGGCGGCGCCATCCGGCAATGCGCATACGGTGCCGGGCAGCAAGGAGATCTCATCTCCGACATGAAAACGAGGCAACACGAGTGAGCGACCTTTCTCTATCTGATCCATCTGAATGTTCGCGGCTTGGTTGAGCGCCGATGAGTGCGATGCGAGCGAAATGCCGTGACCGTAGGCATCAAGCCGTTCCGACGCTCATTGTCCATCGTTACTGCCGCGAGCCGCATGGCTGCAAGACGGCCTTCGTATTGCGCAGCGGCCTGGCAGAAGGCTCGTTGCAAACCAAGTTTGATGACGTTGCCGAGCCGTCTTCGCTAGGGGAAAACAAGTTTCTTCAACTTTTTTGCAAAAACACTTGCGCACGCTGTCAAATCAGTGCCATAATTGCGTTCTTCGCTGCTCACGACGACAAACAAGTCGGTAAGCAAATAAGCGGAAAGTTCTTTAAAAATTAACAGCCGATAAGCGTGGGTGTTTGGATGAAAGAAGCCAAATGCTCACGGATAGATAGAGACGAAATTCACTTGTAGTGAAGATCTGATCAATTCCGTTTAGTGAGTGAGTTTTTAAACAGAGATTAAACTGAAGAGTTTGATCCTGGCTCAGATTGAACGCTGGCGGCATGCCTTACACATGCAAGTCGAACGGCAGCGCGGGAGCAATCCTGGCGGCGAGTGGCGAACGGGTGAGTAATATATCGGAACGTGCCCAGTAGTGGGGGATAGCCCGGCGAAAGCCGGATTAATACCGCATGAGACCTGAGGGTGAAAGCGGGGGATCGCAAGACCTCGCGCTACTGGAGCGGCCGATATCAGATTAGCTAGTTGGTGGGGTAAAGGCCTACCAAGGCAACGATCTGTAGTTGGTCTGAGAGGACGACCAGCCACACTGGGACTGAGACACGGCCCAGACTCCTACGGGAGGCAGCAGT
>NZ_SCTN01000327.1 GCF_004297345.1 Aquabacterium sp.
CCACCGTCACACCACTGCCAGTGGCCGTACTCCAGGCCAAGGACGCGTTGGTGGCTGACTTGAATGTGGCGTCATCAGGCCGTAGATACCATTGGCCCGCCTGAACGAAGGCGTTGGCATTCGATGCGTCAAAAAGAGGATCGGCAGGTGCCCCGGCAAACGCCATCGGCATCCGCAGACGATCCGGCACCGCGTACTCCACATCGCTGTCCTTGGACAAGGCGGCGGCCAGTGCCTGTGAACTGAGGCCTTGTGCCATGGCCACATGCAGGCGCAGGCCAATGGCTCGCCCATCCTGCACGGACAACCCTCGCCGGGCGCCCAGACGGTTCATGGGCGTTGCAAACGGAGCGGATCCGTCCGCTGACTGAGCCTGAGCCAAGGTATTCCTGAGCACAACGGCATCAGGCTTGAGTTTGACGATGACACGCCCGACATCGGCCTCTCCCGCATGAGCGACTGACAAGACCGACAAAGTCCCCATCAGCAAGCTTGCGAACCATTGCTTGAAACCTCGTCCAGCACACGCCACAAACATCACCCTACGTCCCCAAAAAAATCGATCCAGATTGCCATATGCGCGTTTTCCGGACAAAACGCGATCAGCGTCACAAAACTGCCTCATTTCGAGGCATGCCAACCCTCACCCCAGGGGGAACCCGGGTTCCCCCAAGTTTGCCAACAAGGTTATCCACAGGATCCGGGGATAAGTACGTGCACGGCAACCACGCAACGCTGCTTGTCTCGGTTCATGGCAAGGGTAATGCGGAAAACTGCCAGACACGACGCTACAGTCCTGCGGTTACGAAACTTCATCATTGAAAAAACAGGAGAACCGCATGAAACGTATTTCGTTGACGACATTGAGCTTGCTGGCTGCCCTGATGGGCGGTTGCGCTGCTCACGGGGGCCATGGCGAACATGACGCTGCAGCCTCGCAAGACGATGGCCCGGGCATGAAGATGGGTCACATGATGATGGCCAACATGGCTGTGGCCACGCTCACCCCCACTCAAGGCAACACTGTTCGGGGCATGGTGGTCTTCCACGAGATGCAAGACCACGTGATGGTGCATGCACATTTCACCGGCCTGGCCCCAGACTCTGAACACGGCTTCCATCTGCATGATGTGGGCAACTGTGCCAGTGCGGACGGCACCAGCGCAGGCGGCCACTTCAACCCAGGCAAGACAGCCCACGGGCCACAGGACGCCGAGCACCACGCTGGAGACATGCCCGCCTTGAAGGCCGATGCCAACGGCGTCATCGACCAGAAGTTCATGCTGCACGGCGTGACCATCAAGACGGGCGCCAACGCCATTGACGGCCACAGCGTGATCCTGCACGCCAACGCGGATGACTACAAGACGCAGCCGACGGGCAACTCAGGCCCCCGCATTGCCTGTGGCGTGATCGCGGTTCATCCCTGATCGATCACCACACGGCCGATCACAAGAGGCTGGAAGCCACATTGATGGTCAAGGCCACCAGGCTTGTGTTGAACAAGAAGGCCAGCACACAATGCACCAGGCCCACGCGGCGCATGCTGGAGCTCGTCATCGACACATCGGCTGTCTGGCCTGAGGTGCCAATCACGGCGGCGAAATAGAAAAAGTCCAGGTAGTTCGGGTCCGGTGTCTCAGGAAACTGTAGCCCACCGGAACGGCCCTGGCGCCGCGCCACGTAGAAGTCGTGCGCGTAATGAAGCGCGAACATCATCTGCGTGAACGCCCATGAGGACAGGATCGTCACCCCGGCCAGGGCGATATGGAGCGTGCGAGCCGCCCCCGTGAACTCCTTGGCCACCGACAACTCGGCCACGATCGAGCCCAGGCTGGCCAGTGCAGCCAGCACCACCAGTGCCAGAATCGCCAAAGCCCCGTCGTCTTGCTGACACGCCCTGCGCTGGATCTGTGCGTGGCTGGCGTGCGCCATCATCCAGCCCGCCAGCAGAAGGTAAATCCAGGCCCCGGCATTCCAGCCGATGATCCAACGTGTCACGTCTCGCGCAGCCCATTGAGTCGGCAGGCACAGCGCAACGGCCATGCCGATACCACCAGCGATAAACAGGCGCGGCCTGATCTGAATCTGCCTGAGCAGCGGGATCTTGTGCAGGGACATGCCCATCATCATAGCGACAGGCACTGCGCCATCAGGAGGCGGCGGCGTCAGATCATGGACGCGGGATCACTCTCGACAAACTCGGCGCCATTGGCACGGAAGCGGCGAATACGGCGTGGCTTGAGGTGCACGGTCGCACCTGCCTGCAAGATGCCGCTGTCACGCAGCGCAGCGTACTCGGAGCGCGGCAGCTCCACGTCGATCTCGCCAGCGCCGTCCGCACGCTTGAACTCCAGGCGCGTGTTCGGGCCAACCGTCAAGGTGTGCACCAGGCTCACAGGCAAGCTGCCCTCTTCCGCACGTGCCAGCACCTGGATCTCATGCGGGCGCACATAGCTCACGGCATCAGCCGCCGCATTGGCCGACGAAGCCACCGCACCTGGTGCGTGATCGCGGCCATGGAACAGGTTCACATCGCCCAGGAACTGCAGCACGAAAGGTGTCGCGGGATGGTCATAGACCTGATCGGGCGTGCCTTGCTGCTCGATACGGCCCTGGTTCATCACCACAATGCGATCGGCCACTTCCATGGCTTCTTCCTGATCGTGGGTCACGAAGACGCTGGTGATGTGCATCTCATCATGAAGGCGGCGCAACCAGCGACGCAGTTCCTTGCGCACCTTGGCATCCAGCGCACCAAAGGGCTCGTCCAACAGCAGCACCTTGGGCTCCACAGCCAAAGCACGTGCCAAGGCAATGCGCTGGCGTTGCCCACCGGAGAGCTGGTGTGGGTAGCGATCGGCGATCCAGTCCAGTTGAACGAGCTTGAGCAACTCGGTCACCTTGGCCTTGATCTGCGCATCGGACGGGCGCGTGTCCTTGGGGCGCACGCGCAAGCCAAAAGCCACGTTCTCGAAGATCGTCATGTGGCCGAACAAGGCGTAGTGCTGGAACACAAAGCCGACCTGGCGTTCACGCACGGCCACATGGGTCGCGTCTTCGCCGTTGAACAGCACCGAGCCGCTGTCGGGTGTTTCCAGGCCGGCAATGATGCGCAACAGCGAGGTCTTGCCGGAGCCCGAAGGGCCCAGCAAGGCCACCAGTTCACCGGATGGGATGTCGAGGTTCAGCTGGTCGCACACGGTGACCGAGCCGAAACGTTTGACGAGGTTCTTGACTTCAATGCTCATGCAGCAACTCCAACGTCCTTGGCCTGGGCCAGCTCGCGCTGCACCTGACGCTCGACCATGTATTTGAGAACCAGGGTGACCAGCGCCAGGCTGGCCAGCAAGGATGCCACGGCAAAGGACGCGGCGAACTGGTACTCGTTGTAAAGGATTTCAATGTGCAAGGGCAAGGTGTTGGTCTGCCCACGCACGTGACCCGACACCACCGATACGGCGCCGAACTCGCCCATGGCACGCGCGTTACACAGGATCACACCGTACAGCAGCGCCCACTTCACATTGGGCAACGTCACCTTCATGAAGGTCTGAAAGCCCGATGCACCCAGCACGCGCGCGGCCTCCTCCTGCTCCTGGCCCTGCGCCTGCATCAGCGGAATCAGCTCGCGGGCCACGAAGGGAAAGGTCACGAAGATCGTGGCCAGCACGATGCCCGGCACAGCAAAGATGACCTTCAGATCATGATCGCGCAGCCATTCGCCGAACCAGCCTTGCAGGCCGAACACCAGCACATAGATCAGGCCGGCAATCACCGGCGACACGGAGAACGGCAGATCGATCAGTGTGAGCAGGATGCTCTTGCCTCGAAAGTCGAACTTGGCAATGGCCCAGGCCGCTGCCACGCCGAACACCAGGTTCAAGGGCACAGAGATGACTGCGGCGATCAGTGTCAGCGTGACGGCCGACACGGCATCGGGCTCGGTCACAGCGGCCAGATAGACATCCACGCCTTTCTTGAAGGCCTCGTAGAACACGGAAGCCAAAGGCACGAACAGGAACAAGGTGAGAAAGATCAGCGCGATGCTGATCAGGACCCAGCGCACCCAAACAGGCTCTTTGGTGGCGCCCACCACATTGGGCGGCGCCATGGTCTGATGGTTTGAAATGGCAATGGTACTCATGATGGCTCTCGTCTTTCCAATCATCCAGATCACTTGCCCTGACGCTTGCGCGCCCAGGCCTGCAAGGCATTGATGGCCAGCAAAAGCAAGAAGGACATCACCAGCATGACCACAGCAATGGCAGTGGCTCCGGCGTAGTCGTATTGCTCCAGCTTGGTGATGATCAGCAGCGGCGTGATCTCCGAGACCATGGGCATGTTGCCCGCAATGAAGATGATGGAACCATACTCACCCAGTGCGCGCGCAAAGGCCAGCGCAAAGCCAGTCAGCAAGGCTGGCGTCAGGATGGGCAGGATGACCTTGTAAAAGGTTTGCAATCGGCTGGCACCCAACGTTGCGGCGGCCTCTTCCAGCTCCGATGCCATGTCCTCCAAAATGGGCTGCACGGTGCGCACGACAAAGGGCAAACCGATGAAGGTCATCGCCACGAACACTCCCACAGGCGTGAAAGCCACCTTGATGCCCAGTGGCTCCAGATACTGACCAATCCAGCCGTTGGCAGAATACAAACCTGTCAGCGTGATACCGGCCACGGCAGTGGGCAGCGCGAACGGCAGGTCTACCAGGGCATCCACAATCCGGCGACCAAAGAAGTCATAACGCACCAGCACCCATGCCACGAGCAAGCCGAACACGGCGTTGATGATGGCCGCCAGAATCGAAGCGCCGAAGGTCAGCTTGTAAGAGGCCACCACGCGGGGCGATGTGACCACCTCCACGAACTCCGGCCAGGTCAGGGCCGTGGTGCGCAAGAACGCCGCCCCCAGCGGGATCAGCACGATCAGGCAGAGGTAAGTCAGCGTCAGGCCCATGGCCAGATCGAAGCCCGGCAAAACCGAGCGACGACGCAACAACACAGAAGAAAACAGCATGACAGGAGGCCAGCAACATCAAGGCCTCCGATGCTAAAGATGCCGGACTAAAAGCCAAACGACGCTTTCCGCCACTGCTTATGCGAAAAACGCAGAAGGCTTTCAGCCCTGCACCAGACTGGCGTCAAACACGCGGAATCAAGCCTGAGAGAGCGCGCTATCCAGATCCGCCAACAGATCGTCGATGTGCTCGATGCCGACCGACAGGCGCACCGTGTCTTCGGCCACGCCCGTTTTGGCCAGCTCTTCGGGCGAGAGTTGCCGGTGGGTGGTAGATGCAGGATGCGTGGCCAGTGAGCGCACATCGCCAATGTTGACCAGACGCGTGAACAGCTTGAGGCCATCCAGGAAACGAGCACCTCCTTCACGGCCGCCCGGCACGCCGAAAGTCAGCAAACCCGATGCCTTGCCAGAGAGGTACTTTTTGACCAATGGGTTCTCGGGATGATCGGCCAGCCCGGCGTAGTTGACCCACTTCACGCGAGGGTGCTTTTGCAGATGCTGCGCCACCTTCAGCGTGTTGTCGCTGATGCGGTCCATGCGCAGACCCAGTGTCTCGATGCCCTGCAAGATCAAAAAGGCATTGAAGGGCGACAAGGCCGCGCCGGTATTGCGCAAAGGCACGACACGCGCCCTGCCGATGTAGGCCGCCGGGCCCAAGGCCTCGGTATAGACCACCCCGTGATAGCTCACGTCAGGCTCATTGAGCCGCTTGAAGCGGGCCTTGTGCTGAGCCCAGGGAAACTTGCCGGAGTCCACAATGGCCCCGCCCAGGGTTGTGCCATGCCCGCCCAGGTACTTGGTCAGGGAGTGCACCACGATATCGGCGCCATGCTCAAACGGACGGCTCAAATAGGGTGAAGGCACCGTGTTGTCCACGATCAATGGCACACCATGGCGATGTGCGATCTCGGCAATGCGAGCGATGTCCGTGATGTTGCCAGAGGGGTTGCCCAAAGACTCTACAAAGATGGCCTTGGTGCGCTCGTCGATCAAGGGCTCGAAACTGGCTGGATCACGGTGATCAGCAAAGCGCGTGGTGATACCAAACTGCGGCAGCGTATGGGCAAAGAGGTTGTAGGTGCCGCCATAGAGCGCCGTGGACGACACGATGTTATCGCCCGCTTCAGCAATGGTCTGAATGGCATAGGTCACGGCCGCCTGCCCTGAGGCCAGCGCCAGCGCACCAATGCCGCCCTCCAGCGCAGCGATGCGTTGCTCGAGCACATCTGTCGTGGGGTTCATGATGCGCGTGTAAATGTTACCCGGCACCTTGAGATCAAACAGATCAGCGCCATGCTGCGCGCTGTCAAATGCGTAAGCTGCTGTCTGGTAGATGGGAACCGCCACCGCCTTGGTAGTCGGGTCGGGTGAATAACCCGCGTGAACCGACAGGGTTTCGAACTTCCAGTCTGGATTGCTCATGCTCTTCCTCAGATCAACGGCCCTCAATGGGGCGGGGTGTTTACCCTAGCCGATGAATGCAGGCTTGCCAAGTGAGGAGAATCAGATAAGTATCTGCGCGATCCGTTGTTGCAGCCGCGTTCCGCCAAGGCAATCCAAGCTGCGCGCTCAGGCCAACCGCGAGACCCTTGCCGGCACATACTTGTGCCACGGCGTACCGGCCAGGAAATCACGTTGCGTGCAATCTGTCAGTTCGTTGGGTGCGACGCCCTTGCGAACAAGCTGGCCATCGGGCTGTTGATAGTCCAGCCCCAAGCCATTGGGTAGCGAGATATTGCCCGGCTGCATCATGTCCGTGACCTCGACGGGTACCTCGACCGTTGCGCGACGCGTGCTCAGTTGCACCACATCGCCATCCTGGCAACCAATGGCCTGGGCATCTTGTGGGTTGACGCGCAAGGTGCCGTAGGAGCCTCGCTTGTGCCACGCTGCATCGCGCACGGCGGTGTTGCTGGTCTCGGCACGCCGCTCACCCGCGGCCAGGATGAGGGGGAAGTCTGGATCCTGTTTAGGCGGTTCATGTGCGAGCTTGCCCAGTTCGGGCAGCAACTCTGGTATGTGCAAATTGATGCGATGCCCGGGATGGCCGACGGACAACCAACTGTCTTCATGATCTGCCATGGCATACACGACACCTGATCTCCCTTGGAGCAAGGCCTGGAACAGGCGCTCGGCCGCAAAGATCGGAAAGCCACCAAAGCCGGCCTTGGCAGCCACCTTGCGATTGCCCTGGATGTACAACTGTGCCACGCCCCACAGGGCGGAGGCCGATGCCATGCCCTTTGGCAAATGATCGCCCAGTGAGCGATACAAGATCACTGCGGCATACTTCATCACCTTCGGCTTGCGCATGCTCTGCGCCAGGAAGGTCAAGGCAAACGCGGTGCGCCCGAAGCGCAAGGCGCGGCGCAACGGCGCATAGTCCTTGTCGCTCAACTCACCCATGGCCTCGACAAGGCGGGCGTAGATCTCGGCTTCTGGCAAGGTACCTGGCAGCGGCGCGAACAAGGGCTGACGCAAGTGGAAGACATTGCGAGGAAACTCCAGATTGAAGAAGGTCGCCTCAGCCTTCTCGAACTGGCTGCAGGCCGGCAGCACGTAGTCAGCCTGGCGGGCAGTTTCAGTCATGGCCACATCCACAACCACAGAGAGCTCCAGCGCCCGCATGGCCTCTCGCATGCGTTGGCTGTCTGCCAGTGAGTGAACCGGGTTGCCGCTCTGGATCAACATCGCCCGATAGCGCTTGGGGTGATCGGTGAGGATCTCCTCGGGAATCACATTGCAAGGGATCAGCCCGATGATGATTTTGGCGTTGGCCACCGGGCTGCGTCGTTCCACACGTTTGGCCGAATTCGCGCCAACTGATGACTCCCCCTTGCTGGCCTTGGACAAGGACAACAAAGGCACAGGTGCATTGCTGGTACCGGGCCGACCGTAGTGCCCTGTGAGCACCCAGATCAGACGTTGCAAGTAGCTGCCCAGTGTGGAGTGCACGTTCATCTGCAGGCCGAGGTCCTCCAGGACAGACACACTCTTGGCCTGTGCGATGCAACGTGCCACCTCACGCAGCAAGGCCTCATCCACACCGCATACCGCGGCGTGCTGCGCCACGTTGATAGCCTGCAAGCTGGGCAACACGGCATCCAACCCACCCGTATGTTGCGCGACCCAATCCTTGGCCCACAGGCCTTCCTGCGCGATGATGCCCAGCAAGGCCGCCAGGCACCAGGCATCCGTCCCTGGTTTGATGGCCACGTGGTAATCGGCCATCGCAGCGGTTTCGCTGCGCCGCGGATCGATCACGATCATCTTGCGGTTCGGATCCTTCTGGATCTCTTTGAGCACCACGCGAGCCCGCGCAAAGCCGTGCGAATGCCAGGGGTTCTTGCCGATGAACACGGCCACTTCGCAGTGCTCGAAATCTCCGTGCACGCCGGTGCCCAGCATCTTGCCTTGCACCCAGAACTCGCCCGTCTTTTCCTGCGCCAGCGCGTTGGAGCGGTACTGGTTGCCCACCGCTTTCAGGAAGCTGTCAGCATAAGCGCCACCCAGGTGGTTGCCTTGGCCACCACCGCCGTAGTAAAGAATGCTTTCACCGCCGTGCTGGGCCTTGATGTCCTTGAACTTGCGGGCGATCTCGCTGATGGCCGTGTCCCAACTGATGGCTTCGTAGCTGCCATCAGACTTGCGCCGCATGGGTAAGGTCAGGCGATCTGCGCCGTTCTGATAAAAGTCCATGCGCTGGGACTTCTCGCAGATATAGCCACGCGACACCGGATGATCGTCATCCCCTCTGATCTTGATGATGTGGCGGCCACCCTCGCCGCCTGTCTGTACTTCCAGACCGCAATTGATACTGCACAGGATGCAGGCAGTTTTCTTCCACTCGGTGTTCGTGTCGGTCATGGCGCGCCCCTCGATGATGGCTGACGATGTGCTCAGGCATTATAGGTTCCAAAAAGGAACCAACAAGCTGATTCAAGATACGACGTACCGCTTGACGCGAAGCACCGGGCTCAGCGAACGCGCTGCCGAGCTCGCTGAGCCTTGGGCTTGGTGGCCTCAGGCGCAGCCATGGCCGCTTCACCAAGCATCGGCGCCAGCCCCGGCCCGGGCAAAGGCGTGACCTGAGTCGCCTGCAAGGGCTCATGGCATTCGGAGCACACCATCACCGGACGCATCACATGCCCGCATGCGCGATGCTGATAAAGCAAGGGCGGGCCCATACCTTTGTCCATCCAGTCATCGCCCCAGGTAGCCATGGCCATCAGGACAGGATGCAAGGCTCGCCCCTTCTCGGTCAGCACATACTCGTGCCGCACGGGGGCCTGTTGATACGGTACCCGCTCGAAAATGCCCTCCTCCACCAGGCGCTTGAGCCGACTGGCCAGGAGATGACGCGTCATCCCCAGACTGGTCTGGAAATCGTCAAAACGCCGCATGCGCATGAAGGC
>NZ_SCTN01000328.1 GCF_004297345.1 Aquabacterium sp.
CGCCGGTCAGCATTGGTGGCTCAGGCGGCGGGGCTTCCGGCACGCAGATCATCTTGTCTGCCAGTTCAGGCGGGCATTTCATCACCCAGGGCTCGGTCAATGGCAAAGCCACTCAGTTCATGGTGGATACGGGCGCCACGTCTGTTTCGATGGGGCAGGACGAAGCGCGCCGCATGGGTATCAAGTTTGAAGACGGGCAGCGCTTTTACGGCAGCACGGCCAATGGTACGGTGGTCGGTTACCGCGTCAGCCTGACCACGGTGCGCATTCAGGACGTGGAAGTGCACAACGTGGACGCCGCGGTTTTGCCGCAGCCCATGCCGTTCATCTTGCTTGGCAACTCGTTTCTCACACGCTTTCAGATGAAACGGGAGAACGATGCGCTGACCTTGACCAAGCGCTTTTGACAGATCAAGCCGCGAATTGCGCGCGCGCGTTGCGCCGTTGGCGTGACAGCCCATCCAGTCGGGCCAGCTCGACCGGGTCGTGCGCGCAAAACAGCGTGACCTCTTCGCCATGCTGCTGCTTGAGTTCACGCAGGCGCAGCTGGTTGGCCACGCGGCTGGCGCCATCCATCTGAACCAGGCTCTGGAAGACGCGCAAGCCGATGGGGCAATCTGGTTCGTCCAGGTCCATCTCGCCGCGGAAGAAGTAGGCGTCTCCGCAGTGGAGCAGCCAGCCGTTGTCGCCTCGCACGGCCACGCCGCAGTGGCCCTGGGTGTGGCCGGTCAGCGGCACCAGCAGCACTTCTTCATCGGTGCCCGGCAAGGCGCGAATGGCCTCGAAGCCCATCCAGCGTTCGCCGTCAGCACTGTGCGGCGCCCACTTGGGGCCGTGCGCCCATTGCGCCGGGATGTAGCGGCTCTTTTCCTTGAGGCTGGGGCGCGTCAAGGCGGCTTGCAGCTCTTTGGCGTACACATGCACTTCGGCCTGGGGGAAGTCGCTCAAGGCGCCTGCGTGGTCCAGATCCAGGTGGGTAGGCACGATGTGGCGCACATCGCGCGGATCCAGGCCCAACTCCTTGATCTGATTCAGTGCTGTTTCGCTCATCAACAGGCGAGGGCGCACCACTGCGTTGAAGCCCATGCCCAGGCGATTCGGGTTGGCCACATCGGCCGTGCCCAGCCCCGTATCCACCAGGATCAGGCCTTCCTTGCCTTCGATCAGCAGGCAGTGGCAACACATGTGTGCGGCAGCGAACCAGCCGCCTTCGCCACTGAGCAAACGGCGCCCCAATGGACACATGGAACCGCAATTGAGGTGATGCACTTTCATGTGGGGAACCCTTCAGGCTGTGGCTGCGCCAGCATGATGGCAGCACAATAGCGGTTTGGCCATCACTTGGCCAACATCTCCGCGAACTTCGTTTTTCTACCATGCCCCCACGTTCCCGTTTGCCCGCCGGTCATGAGCACCTGGATCAGATTCTGTTTGCCCAAGGCTTTGGTGCTCGTCGTGATTGCGAGGGCCTGATCCTGCATGGCCTGGTGCAGGTTCGCGGCGAGGTGGTGACGGATCCGGATGCGGTCTTCCCGGTGGATCTGCTGGAGTTGGTGGTGGATGGCATGCCCTGGGTTGCGCACGTCAAGGCCCTGATCGTGCTGAACAAGCCGGCAGGCTACGAGTGCTCGCTCAAGCCCGGTGCCTGGCCGGGCGTGCATAACCTGTTGCCCGTTCCTTTGCGGCGCCGAGGCCTGCAACCCGTAGGTCGGCTGGACCAAGATACGACGGGCCTGCTCTTGATGACCGATGACGGCCCCTTGCTGCACAAGCTGACGTCGCCCAAGCACCATGTGCCCAAGGTGTACGAAGTGACCTGCAAGCATCCGGTGACGCAGGCGATGTGCGACAAGCTGCTCAAAGGTGTCGTGCTGGACGATGACCCTTTGCCCGTGAAAGCCGATGCGGCTGAAGCAGTGGGCGAGGGCGAAACCTGCCATCTGCGTCTGACGCTGCTGCAGGGCAAGTATCACCAGGTCAAGCGCATGGTGGCGGCTGTCAGCAATCGTGTGGAGGCCTTGCACCGCAGCGAGATCGGTCGCCTGACCTTGGCCGATGACTTGGCGCCTGGTCAGTGGCGCTGGCTGGAAGATCCGAAGCTGGTCTTGCCCTGATCGCCTGGGGCAGTCGTTTGATTTAGGCGCTGACCGCGCCGGGGCGCAAGCGATCGATGAACTCGGAGAGTTGCTTGTAGGCAGCGCGCCCGTTGAGGCCCATGTCGTCGAACTCACCTTCTGCCAGTGCCTGACAAAGCGTCTCGGCGCCAATCAACAAGGATGCGATCAGTTCGCTGTCCTGCAGCGATGGGTTCCAGCGTTTGACCTGCTGGATCTGCTTGAGCCGGCATGCCGCGCGAGCTTGTTTGACTTCCGGCGTCGTGGCGGCCAATTGCTGCAGGCTGCGTTTGAACAAGGCAAAGCAGCGGAAGTTCTGCACGAAGGCTTCTGCAATGTTCTGGCTGCTGGCCTGCTCGGTCAGCATGCCATCGAGTTGCGTCAACTCAGCATCTGTCCAGGCCTCGAAGACCTGGATGAACACTTCGAGCTTGTCCTTGTACCAGCGGTAGAAGGTCTGGGGCGCGAAGCCCGCACGTTGCGCAATCTTGTTGCTGGTCGTGTGCTCATAGCCGAACTCCACGAACTCGGCGCCTGCGGCCTGTAGCAGCATGGTCTTGGCGTCCTGTCCGAGCGCGGCGTCTTGCTTGGACGGGCGGCCGGTACGTCGGCGAGGTGGGGCGATCTCGGCGTTCATGTCGGGAAGGTCTGTTTCAGCCATTGTTGCAGGGCCTGGTAGACCTGGCCTCGGCCCGGTTCGCGCAGCAGATCGTGTTTCAAGCCCGGGAACGCACGCAGTGTGGAGAGATCGGCAGGCAGCGCCTTCATGAAACGCTCGCAGCCATCCTTCATCACCAGGCGATCATCTGGCGTGTAGAGCATCAAGGTTGGCACGGTCCAGCTGGGCGCTCTGCGCATCACGGTCGGGCCTTGACCCGCCATGAACAGGGCGACGCGTGGCGTGATCTTTTTGTGCGACAAGGGATCGTTGTTGATTTCCTCGACCACAGCCGGGTCCGAGTTGATCCACTCCGTCTTGAAGGCCACGGGCACGGCCACGTCGAGGATGAGCCGGCCCATGGTGGACAACAAAGCCTTCTGGACGAGGCTCATCGTGGGTTGCAAGGCAGGTGCCGACAGGATCAGGCCGCTGAGCGGGCGAGCCCAGGGGGCTTCTTCTCTGGGCAAGGCTTGGGCGGACGCAAAGCGCGCAGCCAGGGCGCCACCCATGCTGTGTCCCAGCACCACACGGGGCAGCCCCGGGCAGGTCTGCTCGACCAGGTCCAGTACGGCAGCCAGATCGTGCAGGTAGTCATCATCTTGACGGATGGCGCCACGGGGGCCCTCCGATTGGCCGTTGCCGCGGATGTCTGGCGCCAGCATGATCCAGCCGGCTTCATTGACGTGGCGCGCGGTCTCGGCATAGCGAAGGCCATGTTCCGACAGCCCATGCAGCAACACGACCACACCTTTCGGTGAGGCCACAGGCCAGTGCGACAAGTGGAGCTTCAGGCCGTCGCGGGCCACAAGGTGCGACGGGAATAACGCGTGAGACATCGGGGCGCAGTCTACGACACGCCACGCGCTTCACAAGACAGACCGCCTCGAACTAGTCGGGGGGTCCTCCCTCATTTTTGAATTAATGTGATTTTAGTATCACTTTTGTGTTGGCAAATCGATGCAGCACCCGTGTCCCCCTTGGTGAGGGGGATCGCCGGGCATAATTTGGGCCTATGCAAGTCTTTCGCGGTTTCAACCATGCGGCGCTGGCGCCGGCCTGCGCGCTGACCATCGGCAATTTCGATGGGGTGCACCGGGGGCATCAGGCCATGCTGGCGCTGTTGCGCAGCGAAGCCCAGCACCGGGGTGTGCCCGCCACCGTGCTGACCTTCGAGCCGCACCCGCGCGACTATTTCGCCCAACTGGCCGGCAAGCCGGAGATCGCGCCTGCGCGCATCGCCACGCTGCGCGACAAGCTGTCCGAGCTGGAGCGCTGCGGTGTGGATCAGGTCGTGATCTTGCGCTTTGACAAGCAGTTCGCCAGTCAAAGCCCCGAAGACTTCATCAACAAGGTGCTGGTCAAAGGCTTGAATGCCCGCTACGTGCTGGTCGGCGACGACTTCCGCTTCGGTGCCAAGCGTGCGGGTGACTACAACCTGCTGGATGCCGCTGGCAACGACCACGGCTTCGACGTGGCCCGCATGATGAGCTACGAGGTGCACGGCGTGCGCGTGTCCTCATCCGTGGTGCGCGATGCCATGGGCGAGGGCGACATGGCCCGTGTAGAGCAGATGCTGGGGCGCCCTTACACCGTCAGCGGCCACGTGGTGCATGGCGCCAAGCTGGGCCGCAGCCTCGATTGCCGCACGCTCAATGTGCGCTTCGGCCATGAAAAACCGGCCACCACAGGCATCTTCGTGGTCCGCACCCACGGCCTGGCCGACCACCCGATCGAAGGCGTGGCCAGCCTGGGTGTGCGCCCCACGGTGGAAGACGCCGGCCGCGTTTTGCTGGAGGTCCATTGCTTTGAATGGCCCGCCAAGCTGGGAAGCGAAGGGGGCTACGGTAAAATCGTGCGTGTGGAACTCCTGCACAAACTCCGAGATGAAGCCCGTTACGACGGGCTGGACGCGTTGCAGGCCGCCATCCACAAGGACATTGCCGATGCGAAGTCCTTTTTCCAGGCGCAGCGCCGTCAGACCACGCGCGACCGAATTTGACGCTCACCGTCTGACCGAACCCAAGCCTGGCCGCTTTCCCCGCCGTTTTTTGCCGATCAAGGCAATGTGCGTGGTGCGCGGCTCACCTGATTCCCAGGAACCCGATGGCAACGGGGCCCGATGTGGCCGCACTGTCGTGTTCCTTTGCCGAGAACGATCATGAGTCAAGACAAGAAGCCCGCCGCCGCCAACAACGCTGCCAACGCCGCAGGGGAAGGCCAAAGCCAGTACCGCGCCACGCTGAACATGCCCGACACCCCCTTCCCGATGCGGGGTGACTTGCCCAAGCGCGAGCCGGGCTGGGTTACCGAATGGGAAAAGAACGGCCTGTACGACAAGCTGCGCGCGGCTCGCCAGGGGGCGCCCAAATTCGTGCTGCACGACGGCCCTCCTTATGCCAACGGCAACATCCACATCGGCCACGCCGTCAACAAGGTCCTCAAGGACATGATCGTCAAGGCGCGCCAGCTCAAGGGCATGGACGCCATCTACGTGCCCGGTTGGGACTGCCACGGCCTGCCCATCGAGAACCAGATCGAAAAGACCTTCGGCCGCAACCTCAGCCGCGATGACGTGCAGGCCAAGGCCCGTGTCTACGCCGCCGAGCAGATCGATGGCCAGCGTACCGATTTCAAGCGCCTGGGCGTGCTGGCCGACTGGGCCCATCCCTATCGCACCATGGACTTCGGCAACGAAGCCAACGAGATCCGCGCCCTCAAGAAGATCATGGAGCGTGGCTATGTGTACCGTGGCCTCAAGCCCGTGTACTGGTGTTTTGACTGCGGTTCCTCGCTGGCCGAGTTCGAGATCGAATACGCCGACAAGAAGTCCCAGACGCTGGATGTGGCCTTCCTGAGTGCCGAGCCGGCCAAGCTGGCCGCAGCCTTCGGCCTGAGCGCACTGAGCAAAGACGCCTTCGCCGTGATCTGGACGACCACCGCCTGGACCATCCCCGCCAATCAGGCCCTGAACGTGCACGCCGAGCTGAGCTACGCCCTGGTCGACACGCCCAAGGGCCTGCTGGTGCTGGCGGAATCGCTGGTGGAAAAGGCCGTGGCCCGTTATGGCTTCGAAGCCGATGATTGCAAGGTCATCGCCACCACGACCGGCGCCAAGCTCGAAGGCCTGAAGTTCAAGCACCCGCTGGCTCATGTGCATGAAGGCTACAACCGTGAATCGCCCGTCTACCTGGCCGAATACGTCAGCGCCGAAGACGGTACCGGCATCGTGCACGCCGCGCCTGCCTACGGTGTGGACGACTTCAACTCCTGCATCGCGCACGGCCTGAAGTTCGACGACATCCTCAACCCCGTGCAAGGCAATGGCGTCTACGAAGCCGATCTGCCCCTGTTCGGCGGCCAGCACATCTGGAAGGCCGCCCCGGTGGTCCTGGAGACGCTGCGCGAGCACGGCCGCCTGCTGGCCACCAAGGACATCGTCCACAGCTACCCGCACTGCTGGCGCCACAAGACGCCGGTGATCTTCCGTGCCGCCGCACAGTGGTTCGTGCGCATGGACGAGGGGCAGGGCGTGTTCGCGTCCAACCCAGCCGACAAGACCCTGCGCCAGACCGCGCTGGACGCCATCGACCACACCACCTTCTACCCCGAGAACGGCCGCACCCGCCTGCGCGACATGATCGCCAACCGCCCTGACTGGTGCATCAGCCGCCAGCGCAACTGGGGCGTGCCGCTGCCTTTCTTCCTGCACAAGGTTACGGGCGAGCTGCACCCGCAAACCATGGCCTTCATGGACAAGGCGGCTGACCTGGTCGAAGCCGGCGGTGTGGAAGCCTGGTCCAAGCTGGATCCCGCCGAGTGGCTGGGCTCGGAAGCGGCCGAGTACAGCAAGTCCACCGACATCCTGGACGTGTGGTTCGACTCCGGCACCTCCTTCTTCCACGTGCTCAACCCGGCGCAAGGCAGCCACCCGACGGCTGGCCACGACGAGCTGCACGAAGCCGACCTTTACCTGGAAGGCCATGACCAGCACCGTGGCTGGTTCCACAGCTCCTTGCTGGCCGCCTGCGCCATCTACGGTCGCGCGCCTTACAAGGGCCTGCTGACCCACGGCTTCACCGTGGACGGCCAGGGCCGCAAGATGTCCAAGTCCGTGGGCAACACGGTGGCGCCGCAAGAGATCAGCACCAAGATGGGCGCCGAGATCATCCGCCTGTGGGCCGCTTCTACCGACTACTCGGGCGACCTGGGTATCGACGACAAGATCCTCGCCCGCGTGGTGGACGGCTACCGCCGCATCCGCAACACCCTGCGCTTCCTGCTGGCCAACACTTCCGACTTCAATCCTGAGACGGATGCCGTGCCGCTCAACGAGTTGCTGGAGATCGACCGCTACGCACTGGCCCGTGCCTCGCAACTGCAGGAAGACATCCTGGCGCACTACGAGCGCTACGAGTTCCACCCGGTCGTGGCCAAGCTGCAGGTCTACTGCTCTGAAGACCTGGGCGCCTTCTACCTGGACGTGCTCAAGGATCGCCTGTACACCAGCGCGGCCAAGAGCCAGGCTCGCCGCGCCGCGCAGACCGCGTTGTGGCACATCACGAACGGCATGCTGCGCTGGATGGCACCCTTCCTGAGCTTCACGGCTGAAGAAGCGTGGAAGGTCTTCAATGGCGGTGAATCGATCTTCACCGAAACCTACTGGGACTTCCACGAGGCCGACAAGGACAGCGAACTGCTGGCCAAGTGGTCGCGCATCCGCGCCTTCCGTGAAGAGTGCAATCGCCAGATCGAAGAGGTCCGCACACGCGGTGAAGTGGGCGCCTCGCTGCAGGCCAATCTCTTCGTCACGATCAACGCTGACGACCAGCGTCTGCTGGCCGACCTGCGCAGCCTGGGCGATGACCTCAAGTTCGTGTTGATCGTGTCTGCTGTCGAGCTGGCAGAAGGCCATTCCACGCAGATCGAAGTCAACCCATCCAAGGCCGTGAAGTGCGAGCGTTGCTGGCACTACCGCGACGACGTCGGCAGCAACCCCGAGCACCCCACCATCTGCGGCCGTTGCGACAGCAACCTGCATGGCGAAGGTGAGCACCGCGAACACGCCTGAGTAGCAGCAAAAGCATGGCCACCAAAAAGTCCGCATCGGGCTCCAGCCAGGGTGTTCTGCCCTGGTTGGGCATCGCCTTCATCCTGATCCTGCTGGACCAGTTCACCAAGGTGCTCATCCTGGGGGTGTTCCAGCTGGGTGATGGCCGTCAGGTGCTGTCATTCTTCAACGTCGTGCGCGTGCACAACACCGGTGCGGCCTTCTCTTTCCTGGCTCATGCGGGCGGCTGGCAACGCTGGTTCTTTGTGGGCCTGGCTTTTGCCGCCACCGGTTTCATCATCTACATGCTGCGTCAGCATCACGGGCAGAAGCTTTTTGCCTGGGCGATGTCGCTGATCCTTGGCGGCGCCATCGGTAACGTGATCGATCGCCTGATCCACGGCTACGTGGTGGACTTCCTGGACTTCCACTGGGCCATCCTGTCGCCCATGTTCCCGGGCGGCCATTTCCCGGCCTTCAATGTGGCGGACTGCGGCATCACCATCGGTGCAGCCTTGCTGATACTGGATGAATTGAAGCGAGTTCGCCGCGGATAACGCTTGTTATTGGCATGAATGCCCTGTCCCGGACAGGGCAAAAGTC
>NZ_SCTN01000329.1 GCF_004297345.1 Aquabacterium sp.
CCGCCAGCGCCTGCGCCCAGCGCGAAGCGACCGGGGCGGTTGACCTGTCCCAGCACCGACACCATATTGGCCTTCATGTCCATGACCAGGATGGACACTTGAGGCTGCTTCAGGAAGTTGCCATCCCGCAGACCGGCGGCGATCTTCTTTTCGGCATCGGACACGGCCAGTCCACCGAGCTTCACTACACCCAGCAAAGGATACGAAATGGTGCCGCTTTCGTTGATGCGGGCATCCAGTTGCAGATCCTGGTTCTGGTAGACAAAGATCCGGATCTGGTCGCCCGCGCCCAGAACGTAATCGTTCTGGCCGGCAGCGTGTGCCCCCAGACCGAACACCAGCAGCATGGTGGCCAGCAACCACCGAGCCATGTCACGCATCCACTTCATATGCAAAGGTCCTCTGAAAAATGATGATGCAATGTATCACCCGGGCATGACAAACCGATGCAGGCCTCAGGAGAGTGCAACAAAGGTTGTCTAGATCCGGTCTGAGGCAATAGGTTCCACCGAATGCCCCCAGGAAAGCCCTGCATCTCAGGCCTCAGTGCTCGGCCATGGCCAGGGTGGTCTTCTCCAGGTAGGCCCGGACCTCGCTGCCCGGCATGGGGCGCGCGATCAGGTAACCCTGCACATCGTCGCACCCCAGGGCGCGCAACATCACGAGCTGCTCGGGGGTCTCGATCCCCTCTGCCGTGGTTTCCAGGCGCAAGGCACGCGCCAGGCTGATGATGGCCGTGACCACCGCCTGAGCATCCTGATCGCTGTCGAGCGAGCGCACGAACATGCCGTCGATCTTGAGCTTGTCCATCGGGAAGCTGCGCAGGTAGGCCAGCGAGGAGTAGCCGGTGCCGAAATCGTCCATGGCCACCCGCACGCCGCGGCTGCGCAGAGCCATCAGCGTGGATTGCGCCCCGTCGTGGTCCTCGATCAGGGCTGATTCGGTGATCTCGACTTCCAGCCGCTCGGGATCCAGCCCGCTTTCCGCCAGGGCCTCATCGACCAGATCAATCACAGCTGAGCTGCGGAACTGCACTGCCGACAGGTTGACCGCCACACGCAAATCGCCCGGCCACTTGGCCGCCACACGACAGGCCTCACGCAACACCCAGTTGCCCAGGGGGACGATCTGGCCCGTCTCTTCGGCCACCGGGATGAACTCGCCCGGCCCGATCAGCCCGCGCTCGGAATGCTGCCAGCGCACCAGGGCTTCGAAGCCGATGATCTCGCCCGTGTCCAGCCGCATCTGAGGCTGGAAGAACAGCGTGAACTGGTGGGCGTTGAGCGCCTGCCCCAATTCGTGCTGCAGGCGCACGCGGGCCCGGGCGCTTTCCGCCATCTGCTGATCAAAGAAGCGATAGGTGTTGCGCCCGGCGGCCTTTGCTGCGTACAGCGCCAGATCGGCACATTGCAGCAACGACTGTGGATCCTTGCCGTCGCGAGGTGCCAGGGCCACCCCCATGCTGGCGCGCACTTCCACCATGGCGTCATCCAACTGACACGGCTCGGACAGCAACACCACCAAGCGCTCAGCCAGGGCCGCCGCTTCGTCGTGGGTGGCGTAGCGCCAGCTCAGCAAGGCGAATTCGTCACCACCCAGGCGCGCCAGCAAATCGCCGTCGGCCACGCAAGACTTCAGTCTGGCACCAACGCGGCGCAAAAGCTGATCGCCCACGCCATGGCCCAGCGAGTCATTGATGTTCTTGAAGTTATCCAGATCCAGAAACAGCAGCGAACAGGGGCGTCCAGGCGTCTGAGGATCGGCAGCGAGCTTGCTCAATTCAGAGCTGAAGCGATGGCGATTGGCCAGCCCCGTGAGCGCGTCGAAATTGGCCAGGCGCGCCAGCTCATCGCGCGTACGGCGCGTGTGGGTGACGTCCGAGCCCACGCCGCGCCAGCCTGCCGAGCGCCCGGCCTCATCCAGCAAAGGCTTGGCGGTCAGCGACCAGCACTGGATCTCGTGCCCGATCTCCACGGCAATCTCCAGATCACGAAAGGGTTGCCCCATCCGGATGCAGGTGGTCAATTGCGCCAGGGCCGCATTGGCCTCCTCGTCATCCGGCGGCAACATGCCCGACAGCAATTCGATGAAAGAGCGCTGCAGCAACGCCTTGGTGGGCATGCCAAAAGCGTGCGCCAGGCGCGCAGAAACGTGCCGCAGATGGCCCGTGGGCGAGATTTCCCACAACCAGTCAGAGGCGTGCTCTTCAAAATCGCGCAGCAGCAGATCGATGAGTTGCTTTTGCCGCTCAGTTTCAGCTTCGGCGCGCAGGCTACCCATGAACACACGGCCGTTGGTGATGCTGACCCCGGTCATGATGACCATGTAGACCAACAGGGCGATCATCAGGGCCTGACTGGTCGCGTAATTGGATTGCAGCAGCCCCACCACCGAGGTCAGGCACATGGTGATCACATAAGCCATGGCCGCAGGCACCATGGGGCTGAGCATGAACGCCCCGCCGCAAATGGTGCCAACAACCACGGTGGCCACCAGCATCGCGCCATTGTGATCGGCACTCGGAAACACGACCAGCGGCAAGATCGACCAAAGCGCGGCAAAAAAGATCACGTGCCCGACGATGACGTACTGCGCCGTTTTTTGGGCCAGCACACGCGCGCCGTTGGTGATCAACATGCGCCACCAGACGGCGGCAATCGGTAGTGCCGCGATCACGAAAATGCACCACAACGCCAGGCCAATGCTGTTGATCTTGCCCCAAAAGACCCAGCAGATCACCAGCGTGTTGATGGCGTTGCCCGTCATGATGAGTGGCAACAGCCGCATCAAGGCCTGAACCTGACGCCCACGGAAATAGGAGGCTTGCGGCCCGTCGATGGACTCTTGAGGCGAGACCTCATTGAGCCGTTCATCAAACCGCTGCTGCCACGTGTGTGCCCGAGTTGTTTTGGAAGGAGACATCCCCACCGTTCAATCCTATGTGGATAACCCTGACGGAATCGGCATTTCCCTCTGAAACTTGATATCGCCAGACGAAATCAGACGCCCTGTTCGCGGGTTTGAAGCGGCATAAGGCACGCCCGACACGGGAATTTGAGTCGCCATTTGCCTTAACATCTCCGCCCTTGCTGAGTGAAAAAGCCAACAATGAGTGCCGACAAACCTTTGTCAGATGCCGAACAGGCTCTGCGTGACGCTGCCAACGAATACCACCGCCTGCCCAATCGGGGCAAGATCGCTGTGGTGCCAACGAAGCCGCTGTCCAACCAGCGCGACCTGTCTCTGGCTTATTCACCCGGTGTGGCTTACCCCTGCCTGGCCATCGAGCAGAACCCGGACATGGCCGCCGAGTACACCTCGCGCGGCAACCTGGTGGGCGTGATCACCAACGGCACGGCCGTGCTGGGCCTGGGTGACATCGGCCCGCTGGCGTCCAAGCCGGTGATGGAGGGCAAGGGTTGCCTGTTCAAGAAGTTTGCCGGCGTCGATGTGTTCGACATCGAACTGGCCGAACGCGATCCGGACAAGCTGATCGACATGATCGCCGCCCTGGAGCCCACGCTCGGCGGCATCAACCTGGAAGACATCAAGGCGCCGGAGTGCTTCTATATCGAGAAGCAACTCAGCGCCCGCATGAACATCCCCGTGTTCCATGACGACCAGCACGGCACGGCCATCATCTCCAGCGCTGCGCTGTTGAACGGCCTGGAACTGGTGGGCAAGGACATTGGCCAGGTCAAGGTGGCCGTATCTGGCGCTGGCGCCGCAGCCATTGCCTGTCTGGACGTGATGGTTGGCCTGGGCATCAAGCGCGAAAACGTGTTCGTGTGCGACTCCAAGGGCCTGATCCACACCGACCGCACCGACAAGCTGGACGAATCCAAGCGCCGCTACGCCCAGAACACCAATGGCCGCACGCTGGCGGATGCCGTCAATGGCGCCGACGTGTTCCTGGGTTGCTCGGCAGCAGGCACTTTGAGCGCCGACATGGTCAAGACCATGGCTCCCAGCCCCATCATCCTGGCGCTGGCCAACCCCGAGCCTGAAATCCGCCCCGAGATCGCCAAGGCCGTGCGCCCTGACTGCATCATCGCGACCGGCCGCTCGGACTACCCCAACCAGGTCAACAACGTCCTGTGCTTCCCGTATATCTTCCGTGGCGCGCTCGATTGCGGCGCCACCAAGATCACGGACGAAATGAAGCTGGCCTGCGTGCGCCAGATCGCCGACCTGGCCAAGGCCGAGATCTCCGACGAAGTGGCCGCCGCCTACCCAGGCCGCGAACTGCGCTTCGGCCCGGATTACCTGATCCCCACGCCATTTGACTCGCGCCTGATCCTGCGCATCGCGCCGGCTGTGGCCGAAGCGGCGGCTGCCTCTGGCGTGGCCAAGCGCCCGATCGCCGATCTGAAGGCCTACCGAGATTCGCTGTCGCAATTCGTGAGCAACACGGGCTTGTTCATGCGCCCGCTGTTCCTGGGTGCCAAGGCCAACCCCAAGCGCATCGCCTACGCCGAGGGTGAAGACGATCGCGTGCTGCGCGCCGCCCAGATCGCGGTGGATGAAGGCATTGCCAAGCCCATTCTGATCGGCCGCCCGGACGTGATCGCCACGCGCATCGAGCGCGCCGGTCTGCGCCTGCAAGACGGCGTGAACTGCGAGATCGTCAACCCCGCCAAGGACGAGCGCTTCAAGCAGTACTACGACGCGTATCACAAGCTGCGCGCCCGTGACGGCATCACGCCCGAGCTGGCCAAGGTGGTGGTGCGCCGCTCGAACTCGCTGATCGCCACGCTGATGCTCAAACTGGGCGATGCCGACGGCATGATCTGCGGCGTCATTGGTCGCTACGATCTGCACCTGGCGCAAGTCGAAGAAGTGATCGGCGCCCGCCCCGGCGCCCACGGCCTGGCAGCGCTCAATGCCCTGATCCTGGACCAGCACAACCTGTTCATCGCCGACACCTTTGTCAACGAGAACCCCACGGCTGAACAACTGGCGGACATCGCCGCCATGGCCGTCGAGGAAGTCCAGCGCTTTGGCCTGCCCCCCCGCGTGGCCTTCCTGTCGCACTCGATGTTCGGCTCCAGCAGCCGCCCCTCGGCGCGCAAGATGCGTGAAGCCCGCGACATCTTCGTCAAGCGCATGCCCCACATCCCCGCTGACGGCGAGATGCAGGGCGACGCCGCCCTGAGCGAATCGGTGCGCAGCAAGCTGCTGCCGGACAGCACGCTGCAAGGCGCGGCCAACATCCTCATCTGCCCGAACCTGGATGCCGCCAACATCCTGTTCAATGTGCTGAAGATGACCGGCGGCAACGGTGTGACCGTGGGCCCCATCCTGCTGGGTGCTGCAGCGCCTGCGCACATCCTGACGCCTTCGGCCACCGTACGGCGTATCGTCAACATGACGGCAGTGGCCGTGGCGCACGGCACGCAAGGCGCGCAAGGCAACGCACGCTGATCCGAACCATGGCGTCTGGCTGTCAGTCAGATTGAACCCATGCCACCAAGGGCCACCACAAGGTGGCCCTGTTCGTTTCTGCCTTCGCCGCTAGACTGAGCCCATGACCACACTCGCGCGCTCGCCAGCAAACGGCACCATCTTGCAAGGCTATCTGGCGGCACTGGCCACCGTGGTGATCTGGGCAGGCTTCATCCTGATCTCGCGCCTGGGTGGCAAGACCGCCCTCACCGGCTGGGACATCGTCGCCTTGCGGCTGGGGACGGCCTCCGTGTTCCTGCTGCCCTTCTCTTTGAAGCTGCCCGCGGGCACCTGGCGCAACCAGCGCATGTGGGCCATGGCACTGATCGGTGGCTTGCTGTTTCTGATCCTGGTGTACGCGGGCTTCAAGCGCGCACCGGCTGCGCACGGCGGCATCCTGTTGCCCGGCATGCAGCCGTTTCTGGTAACAGCGCTGGCCTGGTTGCTCATGGGCGCCAGGCCATCACGCCTGCGCCTGCTGGGCCTGATCCCGATTGCCGCAGGCGTGGGCTGTGTGGCAGCGCCTCAACTGCTGGGCGCCCATGATGGGCCCTCCACCCTGAGCGGCGATCTGTTCCTGCTGGGCGGATCGCTGGCCTGGGCCACCTACAGCGTGCTGGTCAAGAAATGGGTGGTCGACGCCTGGCTGCTCACGCGCTTTGTGGCGCTGGCCTCCTGCCTGGTCTACATGCCCATCTACCTGGCCTTCCTGCCCAAGGGCGTCGACCAGGTGCCCATGTCCATGCTCTTGCTGCAGGGCCTGTATCAGGGCCTGGGCCCCACGATTGTGGCCATGCTGCTGTTCCTGCGTGCAGTGGCCATTCTGGGGGCCGAGCGCACTGGTGCGCTGGTCGCCCTGGTGCCCGTGATGGCTGGCCTGGGCGCTGTGCCCTTGCTGGGTGAGCCGCTCACGGGCTGGCTGGTGGCAGGGTTGGTGCTGGTATCAGGCGGCGCCTTTCTGTCAGCTCGCTTGAAGTAGGGCGTGCTGGCCCTGTGGGCCTTGCACGCGTTGCGCGACACAGTCATCTACAAAGACACCCGCCTGCAACTGCTTGGCCTTGTGCTTGGCCACCGCAGCGGCAGACGCCACCATCTCGGCACGGGTGAACACACCGGCAGGCACGGGCATCACGCCGGCAGACAAGGTAGTCAAAGGGAAAAAGCGCATCACGCCATCACGGTCTTCAGCCTCAATCCCGCCTTGTTGTCTGGCGATTTCGTCATAGAGCGACAAGGCCCTGTCATTGAAGGTGGCCACAGCCCGCTCGATGCGCGCCAGCCAGTCCTCGCTCTGAAACAGCACAACGAAATCATCACCGCCCACATGCCCGATGAAGTCTCGGCGCACGTCGCAATGGGCCTGCAAGGTATTGGCCAGCAGGCGAATCATTTCGTCACCACGCCAGTAGCCGTAGTAATCATTGAACGGTTTGAAGTGATTGAGATCGGCATAACAGGCCACGAACTCGGCGCCGCTGTGAAGCAGGCGATGGATGTGCATGGTCAAAGGGATGTTGCCTGGCAGGAAGGTCAAGGGATTGGCGTGACGGGCAGCCTCAATGCGCAGTTCGGTCACGGCCCGCACCAGACGCTCACCCGTGCCCATCCCCAGGTACTGGCCATCTTTGGTGATGATGAAGCCCTCGGTCAGGTACCGTTGGTCCTCTGATGTCAACACCTCAGTCAACTCGTCCAGCCCAATATGCGACTCCAACTGCAGGGGCAGCGTATTGGCGAACAGCAGACACGAGTGCTTGCCGTAAAGCTCCTTGAAATAGGGCTTGGAATACTGGTTGTAAAAGCTCTGCCGGTTGACCAGACCCATGGCCACGCCGTCCTTGATCACAGCCATGGCCTTGAGGGTTTCGTCTTCCTGAAAGCGGCTGGCCACATCCTGATGCGTCGCATCGGCCGGCAAAGGCTGCACACGTTGCATGATCTCGCCGACAGCGAAATCACTGCGTCCACTGCGCGTCTTGCTCGGCAACACGGATATCTCTCGGCTGCAGATGACGTCTCTGGCCGCAGGCAACAAGACATCAGACAAGGCGGCTTGAGGGCGCCCCAGCAGATAGCCCTGCCCCAACTCGATGCCCAGATCACGCAGCACACGCAACTCCTGCTGCGTCTCCAGCCCTTCGGCCACCATCTGCGTCCCGAAGGTTTCGGCAATGCGCTTGAGTGCCGTGATGGTCTGAACCTTGTCCGGATGATCGGCAATGTCCTTGGCAAAGTACTTGTCGATCTTGACGAAATCGGGCTTGAGCTCCGCCCACAGGCGCAGGCTTGATCGCCCGTCGCCAAAATCGTCCAGCGCCAGCTGAACGCTGTACTCACGCAAGATCGCGATGGCACGCTGCAAACCGGGCAGGTCTTCCACGCGCTCGTGCTCGGTGAGTTCAACCACCAGGCGGCTTGTCACCAGTTGCAGATCCTTGACGAGGCCCAGGATGCCGTGCGCCACCGGGTGCGCCATCAAAGCGGCCAGTGAACTCGCGCTGAGGTTGACCAGCAAACGGCCGCGCATGCCTTGCTGCGCCCAGTTCTGCAAGGCCAGCTTGACGCAATGCACTTCCAGATCGAAGTTGACGCCCTGCTCGCGAGCCGCGGCAAAGAGCGCATCAGGCGTACCCAGCGCATGCCCCTTGGGGCCGCGCACCAGGGCCTCGTGCCCGAAGACCTCGCCATCGCGCAAGCGGCCCAAGGGCTGAAAGTGCGTGGTCAGCAAACCGCAGGCCATGATCTCCTGCACGGTCATCAACTGGGGTTCGGCGCCGCCCTCAGTTGCTGTTGCATGCTCATTTGCTCGCGCCGATACCGACATGTTTTCTCCCGAAGTGATGCGGCCATATCGGAGCCCTCACTTCGAGACTTGAATGACAGTTTCGTGACAGCCCAGGCCTTTGCGGACAAGGCCTGGCCACCTCTCACAAGCCCATCTGCTTGGAGATGATCTCGTTCATGATCTCGTGCGTGCCACCACCGATCGAGAGGATGCGGTTGTCGCGGTAGAGGCGCTCGACCACGGACTCGCGCATATAGCCCATGCCGCCAAAGATCTGCACGGCTTCATACGTCACCTCATCGGCCACATCGGTCGCGAAGTTCTTGGCCATGGAGACCTCCTGGATGGCGCTCTTGCCGGCCTGCATGCGGGCCGCCACGCGGTAGGCATACTCGCGGGCCACGTCCACCTTGGTGGCCATCTCGGCCAGCTTGTGGCGGATCACCTGGTGCTTGCTCAAAGGCTTGCCGAAGGTGATGCGGTCCTTGACGTAGTCCATGCAGGCCTCCAGTGCCATCTGGGCCGTCATGTAGGCCATCACGGCCAGCGCCAGACGCTCGGCCTGGAAGTTGGCCATGATCAGCATGAAGCCCGCGTTCTCCGGGCCAATCAGGTTGCCCACGGGCACGCGCACATCCTCGAAGAACAGCTCGGCCGTATCAGACGCCCACCAGCCCATCTTCTTGAGATTGCGGCCCACCGAGAAGCCCGGCGTGCCCTTTTCGATCAGCAGCAGCGACACGCCCGCATAACCTTCGCCGCCTGTGCGCACGGCCACGGTGTAGTAGTCGGCACGCACGCCGGACGTGATGAAGGTCTTGGATCCATTGACGACATAGTGGTCGCCATCGCGCACGGCGCGCGTCTTCAGGTTGGCCACGTCAGAGCCACCGCCGGGCTCGGTGATGGCCAGGGCGGCGATCTTGTCGCCAGCCAATACCGCCGGCACCACACGCTGCTGCACTTCGGGCGAGGCGCCGCGCCAGACGGGGGGCGTGCCGATGTCCAGCGAGCCCAGGCTGGCCACCAGACCGCCTGAGGTGCTGCGCATCAGCTCTTCACTGACGGCCAGTTTCATGAAGACATCGTCGGCATAGCTGCCGCCCAGGTGCTCAGGATGGCCGATTCCCAGGATACCCAGATCGCCCGCCTTCTTGTACAACTCACGCGGGAAGCTGCCAGCCTCTTCCCACTCGGCGATATGTGGCTTGATTTCCTGCTCGACGAAGCGGCGCGCGGTGGCGCGGGCCATCTCGTGGGTCTCGTTGAAGTAGGTCACGAAGGGGGTTGTGCTGCTCATGCTGGCGTCTCCTGTGTCGGCCGACCGGGTGCGGCCTTGTTTGCATGCCCAATACTACAATCAATTTACCAAGACGGCCACCGATTGACGCAAACGTAAAGCATCGGTACAGTCACCGTCATTCATCTCCACACCAACACGATTTCCGAGGACGACACCCATGAGCGCGCAACACTACGACAGCATCTTCCGATCCGGTCTGTTCACCGGCCAGGTCCATGTGGTCACTGGTGGGGGCAGCGGCATCGGGCGCTGCGTGGCGCATGAACTGGCGGCACTGGGCGCCACCGTGGTCATCACGGGCCGCAATGAAGAGAAACTGGCCCGCGTGGTGGCCGAGATCACGGAAGACGGCGGCAAGGCCGATTCCTTTGCCTTTGACATCCGCGACGAAGATCAGGTCAAGACCGCCGTGGCCGCCATTGTGGCCAAGCATGGCCAGATCCATGGCCTGGTGAACAACGCCGGCGGCCAGTTCCCCTCGCCCATGAACATGATCTCCAAGCGAGGCTTCGACGCCGTGGTCACGAACAACCTAACGGGCGGCTTCCTGATGATGCGCGAGGTCTTCAACCAGACCATGATGAAGAACGGCGGCGCCATTGTGAACATGACGGCCGATATGTGGAACGGCATGCCCGGCATGGCGCACTCTGGTGCAGCGCGCTCGGGCATGGCCAACCTGACCAAGACGGCGGCTTACGAATGGGCGGCATCGCATGTGCGCGTCAACGCCGTGGCGCCTGGCTGGATTGCATCGAGCGGCATGGACAGCTACGGCCCGGCCATGGCGCCCATGATCCGCGTGCTGAAAGACAACCTGCCCGCCAAGCGCATGGGCCTGGAAGCTGAGGTCAGCTCGGTGATCTGCTTCCTGCTGAGCCCTGGCGCCTCCTTCGTCACCGGCATCACGGTGGCCATTGATGGCGGCGCGCCACTGCACAGCCCCGTCATGCCCACACCCAACCATGCAGGCGCGCCCAGCTACGACGGCTTCCATCGCTCGATCGTGCCAGAGGTCCTGAAGAACCTGTAAGTCGCCAAAACCCCCATCTGGCCGTGGTTGATCTTGCTTCTGCGCAAATCAACCCGCCCGCCGCTTGATACCCTGGGCCTCCCATCATCAAGTTCAGCGGAGTCATCCATGGCCTCATTGCGCATGACCATTCTTGCCCTGTGCCTGCTGGGCGCCAGTGTCCCCGCGATGACTGCCAGCGACTGGGAGCCTGTACGCCAGCCCCAAAGCCGCGAGGACGTTGGCACCTGGGTGCGCAGTGTGGACGGCATGACCGTCAAGGCCTTCAAAGGCACGACCGAGGTTCACCAGTCGGCTTTGACCGTGCTGGCTGTGCTGGCAGACACGAGCGGCCTCAACAACTGGGTCTATCACTGCAAAAGCAGCGGCCCGGCCGACAAGTTTCCGCCAGACCACACCTACGCACGCTTCAAGGGCATCTGGCCCGCGTCGGATCGCGACGTGATGTTCCGCTCAGCCGTCAGCCAGCAAGCAGACGGCAGCATCGTCCTCGACTCCAATCAGGTGATCGGTTATCCGCAGCAAGACGGTCATGTGCGCATGCCCTATCTGCACAATACCTTCAAGCTGGTGCCACTCAAGGGCAACTGGACACGCGTGGAATTCGAAACCCAGATCGATCTGGGCGGGCTCGTGCCGGACTGGCTGGCCAACGCGGTGTCGACCAAGGCCCCGCTCGTGACGTTGGAGGGGCTGCGCAAGCAAGTCGAGCAACCACGCTACCAGATCAAATCCATGAACGACCTGCCGGCCTACTACCGCAAAGGCAAACCCATGGTGCTGCCTGAAGGCCATCTGGCGCCCTGATACCGACGGGGGTCACGCCTCGGGCAGGGCCGCATCGATGCCTGCCAGCACCTGCTCCATTTCCTTGGCCATCACAGAGACAGCCTGCGCCACCTGATCGGCCGGAGCCTGTGCCTGCACCTCACTCGCTACCTGTTGACACGCATGGGCCAGGCCCGATGCCCCCAAGGTATTGGCCACGCTTTGCATGGTGTGCAGCAAGCGCTTGACCGTCTCTTGATCACCTTGCCGCCATGCCTCCTGCCATTGCGAAACGAAATGGCGCTCCCGCTCAACGAAGATGCGCAGCATGCGTCTGTACAAGGTCGCGTTGCCCAAGGTGCGCTTCAGACCAGCACTCATATCGATTCCGGGCAAGCTTGATGGCAAACCGCTGGACACCGAAGTAGCTGGTGCAGAAAGATCTGCCCGATCTGCTGGGCGAGCCCACTTTGCCAGCGTGCTGTAGAACTCCTCCACGTCAATGGGCTTGGCCACGTGGTCGTTCATGCCAACCGACAACGCGCGCTCCTTGTCACCCAGCATGGCGTTGGCCGTCATGGCAATGACTGGCAGGCTCTGCCAGGCAGGATTCGCCCGGATCTGCCCTGTGGCTGTGTAGCCATCCATGCCGGGCATCTGGCAGTCCATCAGCACAAGGTCAAAGACTTGCTCGGCCAGCAGGTTCAACGCAGTCTGACCATCCTTGGCGACCGTGACGATCACCCCAACACGCTGCATCAACTCGGTGGCCAGTTCCTGGTTGATTTCATTGTCTTCTGCCAGCAGCACGCGCACACCCGCCAGGCGCTTTTGGTGATCGTTCAATCGCTGTTTGATGTCTGACTGCGGCGCCACCACCGCCACATCCGACGGCGACACCAGCACGCGCTGACACGCATCATGCAAGGACGACGGCGTGACCGGCTTGGTCAACACCGCCTGTACTTGCACATCTTCCTGGCGCATGCGACGCAACACCTCATCTCGGCTGAATGCCGTGACCATCAGAACCTGAGGTCGATCGTGCCCGGCGCGCGTCAGACGCTTGGCACAACCGACGCCATCCAGCCCCGGCATCTTCCAGTCCAGCAAGACCAACTGGAACGGACGCCCCGCATCGCTGGCCTCGTGAACCATCCGCAGAGCCTGTTCGCCATCGTGGGCCTCATCCACCTCAAAGCCCATGTGCCCCGCCATGCCCGCCAGTACTTCTCTGGCAGCTGCGTTGTCATCCACCACAAGCAAGCGTTCGCCTGCGGGCACGGGCAGCGCGCCGCCATGCGGTTGGGCGCGCGACACCCCCAAACCCATGCGGAGGTTGAAATAGAAGGTGCTGCCCTTGCCTTCGTGGCTCTCCACCTCGATGCTCGAACCCATCATGCGCACCAGGCGCTGGCTGATGGCCAGGCCCAAGCCGGTTCCACCGAAACGCCGCGAGGTGGACATCTCAGCCTGCGTAAAGGGCGTGAACAGACGCTCTTGCTGCGCCTCGCTCATGCCCACGCCCGTGTCCTTGACCCAAAAGCGCAGCACAACCGCATCCTCGACACGCTCCACCTCATCGACACCAACCGTGACCTCGCCTTTGCTGGTGAACTTCACCGCATTGGCAGCCAGATTGACCAGCACCTGATGCAGCCGCAAAGGATCACCCAGGACGCGATCAGGCACACCAGGTGACTGCACCAGCAGCAACTCCAGATCCTTCTCCTCGGCTTTCAACCCGATCAGATCAGCCAGTCCAGCCAGCGTGTCGTACAAGCTGAATTCAACCGATTCAATATCCAGCTTGCCCGCCTCGATCTTGGAAAAATCCAGGATGTCGTTGATGATGCCCAGCAACAACTTGGCCGACGTGTGCACCTTCTGCACGTAGTTGCGTTGCCGCGCATCCAGGCCGCTTTGCAAGGCCAGCTCCGACATGCCGATGATGGCATTCATGGGCGTGCGGATCTCGTGACTCATATTGGCCAGGAACTCGCTCTTGGCCTCATTGGCCAGCACAGCCGCTTCCTTTTCAATGGTCAACTGCTGGCTGCGCGATTCCATCTCACGGCGTTTGCCGATCTCGTTCATGAGAGACAAGCGCATGCCGTTGATGGAACCCACGAGGGCATCGATCTCATCGCGCCGATGCGCATGCCGTTCGGGCAGCGTCAAAGCGGTATCGAGGTTATCGATGGACAGATTGGACGAGAAGCGTGCGATCCGCGTGAGGTGCCGCATGACCAGCAGCCGCATGCCGATCACGATGGCAAAGGCCAGCACGGTGGTGCGCACCACCTCGGCCACGATGATCGTCAGTGCGGTTTCCTTCAGCCTGGCGAACAAGCCTTCCAGCGTCACCTCAACCTGCAGTTGCCCGATGACCTGGCGCTGAGCCGGCCGCACGGGATCAACGTAAGTCAGGTCATAAACCCTGCGCAAGGTCGGCACGACAAAACTCAGCACAGCCGGACTGGCATGCGGCTGCCCGATCGACTTCACACGAAATGGCAAATCGCCCGTGACATCGACATAGGTCACGTCCGGCAGTTGCGCGATACCGTCCAACTGCTTTTCGATCAAGGCCTGATCCAGCAACCACACATTGGCCGTCAAAGCCGGCACATGGCTGGACTCGATCAAGTGCAGGTTGTCCTCCACCGTGCGCAGGCCAGCCCGATAACCACCATAGATCTGATACGCCGCAGCAAGCAACGCGATCACCAGACTGATCATCAACACCAGCAGGGTCATCCGCCTTGTGATCGCATACTTCATGATTCAAGGCCTCCGATCAAGGTTGCAACTCCCGCTTGAATGCAGACAGCATGCGATCGTATTCGCCATTGGCCTTGATCGCCTGCAGGCCCTTCTCGAACAGTTGCGACATGCGCTTGCCATCCGGATGCGCCCGCGAAAAGCTGACCCAGAAGCTGTCTACACCGATGGCGCCCACCCGCTTGATCTGATCCTTGAGCGCAGGCTCGTGCTTGATGCGGTAGTAGCCCGGCATCGTGTTGAGCAGGATGTAGTTCACGCGCCTGGCCACCAGCATCTTGACCAGGTTGCCATCCGACACAGCACTCAGCTTCGTGATGCGCGGGTTCTGCATGAAATCGGTTGGATAGGTATAGCCAATGGTGACACCCACTGACTGCCCTTCCAGATCCTTTTGCCTCAACTCGCGTACATCTGCATCAGCGCGAGCGAAGATGCCCAACTCTTCCTGAAACAAGGGTGTGGGGTGCCAATAGAACAAGTCCTTGTTGGCCTCTGTTCGAGTGGTATCGAAACAGCCGACCACCGCGCCCTTTTCGGCGTAGTGCAGGCACCGTGAGAAGGGCACGACCTGAAAACGCACCTCGACGTCCTGGGTCTTGAATGCAGCCTTGACCAGGGCAGGCGCCAGGCCTTCCGGGCCGGCCCTGTCAGCCCTCATGGACGAGTAAGGAGCCCAATCATCCTCTGCGGCCACCGTGACCACCTCAGTGGCCATGGCAGAACCACACCATCCTGCCGCGACAAGCAGCACCAACCACGAGGTCCACATTCTTGTCCGCCACCTAGTCCGAGTAGGCATTTATGATCTCCTCATCGAACAATGTAGCGTCTTTCACTCGCGCCAGGTAGCCTCACTAGATCGGTATCTGCCCCTGCTCTGCGTTTGACTCGCGCAACAGCAACGCACGCTTGCGTGCCACGCCCCAGCGGTAGCCTGACAGCCCGCCGTCACTTCTGACGACACGGTGGCAAGGAATGGCCACGGCCAGAGGATTGGCCGCACACGCCCCGGCTACGGCACGCACGGCCTTGGGTGCGCCAATGCGTTGCGCCAGTTCGCTGTAGCTCACTGTTTGCCCAACGGGCACGGCACGCAAAGCCTGCCAGACACGCTGCTGAAAAGCCGTACCCTGGATGTCCAGAGGCAAAAGCAAACCCAGCTGCGGCGCTTCGATCAAGCCGACCACCTGGGCCATCCATTGCTCAAAACCAGCGTCGGCACCAATCAACTCCGCCGCCGCAAACCGATCCTGCAGATCACGCAACAACGCGTCAGGCTCATCACCCATCAAGATGGCGCAAACGCCGCGCTCGCTGGCCGCCACCAACACAGCGCCCAAGTTGCACTGCCCCACAGCAAACCGGATGCGTTTGTCTCGCCCACCGGCTTTGTAGTCGCCTGGGGTCATGCCCAGCACCGCGTCCGTCTGTTCGTAGAAGCGCCCGCTGGAGTTATAGCCCGCGTCGTACATGGCCTGGGTCACGGTGCCGCTTTGCAGCAAGGCTTCCCTCACCCGCCTGGCTCGTTGTGCCGCGGCATAGGCTTTGGGCGTCAAGCCTGTCTGGGCCTTGAACACGCGCTGCAAATGCGTGGCACTCCACCCGACCACATCTGCCAGCTCGGCCAGGCTGGGCTCCGAGCCGGCCTGCTCAATGTATCGGCACAGCGCCACCACTTTGTCTGTCGAGGAATCTGCCACGTCTGCACTCTGCATGCCTTGTCGAAGGCCTCACTGTAGCGACAAGCAGCGCAGCCGGCACTCCGATTCTTGCGCTGATAGGCTCGCCCGATGTCAATGCCCTTGAGGTGCTTCCCCGTTGGATGCATCGTGCCCCGACGACTTGATCCACTGGACAACCTGCCTGGCCATGCCTTTGGCCAGCTCTTGCTCCAGCACGAACACGTCCACCTCCAGCTCCTTTTCCAGCAAAGCCGCTTCGTCCTCACTGGCGCAATAGACCAGGATGCGAATGCCGACGTTGAGCTGCCTGGCCACATCCACCAACTGGTGAATGAGCACACTGTCTGGCAAGGTGATCACCAAGGCACCTGCACGGGCGATATGCGCCTGGATCAAGGTCGCAGGATCGGACAGATCACCCGTCACCGCCGGGATGTGGGCCTGACGCAAGCTTTCAACCACATCGCGCCCTTCGTCCACCACCACAAAGTTGACCTTCTGATCGTGCAGCATCGACGCCACCCGCTGCCCCACCTGCCCATATCCCACCAGCACCACCTGCCCATGCAGCTTGGATTGGTCTACGGTAGTGGGCAACTGTGCCAGCGGATCATCGCGGGCCTCCAGCCTTCGGGCCAGCGCCGAGTGCTCACGCGCCCAGTTCAACAATGGCGACAGCACACCAAAGAACCCGGCATTGGCCGCAATGGACACGATGGCTGCGGCCAATATCAGGCTTTGCCCTTCCTGCGGCAACAAGCCCAGCGACACACCCAGGCCTGCCAGGATGAAGGAAAACTCGCCAATCTGAGCCAGGCTGACACCCACTGTCAACGCCGTGTTGAGCGGATAGCGGAACAGCAGCACCAAGACCACGGCAGCCAGCGTCTTGCCCAGCAGAATCACGGCCACGGTCGCTGCCAGCTTGCCTGGCGCATGCCACAACACGGCAGGATCGAACAGCATGCCCACTGACACAAAGAACAGCACGGCAAAGGCATCCCGCAAGGGCAAGGATTCGTCAGCCGCACGATGGCTGAACTCGGACTCCTGCATCATCATGCCGGCGAAGAAGGCCCCCAGCGCGAATGACACGTCAAAGAGCTTGGCCGCGCCAAACGCCACGCCAACGGCAGAGGCCACCACGCTCAAAGTGAACAGCTCACGGGAGCCTGTGCGTGCCACCCACCACAGCATTTTGGGCAGCACGCGCCGCCCGATCAGCAACATCGTGGCGATGAAAGCCATGACCTTGGCGAGCGTCAGCATCAAGGACAACCACAGAGGCTGCGCCTGAGTGACCGTGCTGGCGGGCTTGTCCGTCAGCATCCCGGCCACGGCGGGCATCAACACGAGCACCAGCACCATGACCAGGTCTTCAACCACCAGCCAGCCAATGGCAATGCGCCCGTTGACGGTCTCGATCAGCCCCCTGGACTCCAAGGCCTTGAGTAACACGACCGTGCTGGCCACCGACAGACACAAACCAAACACCAGGGAAGCCCCAAGCCCCCATCCCCAGGCATGGGCCAAACCCAGCCCCATGGCCACGGCCACCACAATCTGCACCACGGCACCAGGGATGGCGATGCGCCGCACAGCCATCAGATCAGACAGCGAGAAGTGCAGGCCCACACCAAACATCAGCAACATCACGCCGATCTCGGCCAACTGGCCGGCCAGGTGCATGTCGGCCACGAAGCCCGGCGTGGCAGGCCCGATCACAACACCCGCCAGCAGATAGCCCACCAGAGGCGGCATCCGCAAGCGCGTAGCGGCATAGCCCAGCAACAAAGCCAGGCCAAAACCGGCGGCGATGGTCGAAATCAGGCTGACGTCATGGGGCATGCGGGTACGCTGATGAAGATCTGCAGCACATCGATTCTAGTGAGCTCTCACACGGTGGGTTGATCACCTTTCATTCTTGAGCTTTTCCAAATTGCACTACAGCGTATTCGGCAAGCGTACAGACGACTGAATCGCTAGCGTCAGATGGTCCGCATGAGCCAAATCTTGCTGATAGAGTGCCCCGCTATGAAGCTCTTGGTTGTGGACGATCACCCCCTTGTTCGGGCAGGCGTGGCCGGTGCGCTGCAGGGCCTGACTGCACAAGACCCCGTGCTTCAGGCCGGAGATGGCGTGGAGGCGCTGGCCTGCCTGGCAGCGCATGCCGATGTGTCGGCTGTCTTGCTGGATCTGCGCATGGCGGGTATGGCAGGGATGGCGCTGCTGTCGCAACTCAAGCGCCTGCACCCCGACATCCCGGCGCTGGTACTGTCCTCATCGGAAGACCCGGACGATGTGCGGCGGGTCCTGCAGGCAGGGGCACGAGGTTACTGCCCCAAGTCGGCGAACCCTGGCACCTTGATTGCGGCCCTGCAATTGGTGCTCAGTGGCGAAATCTATGTGCCGCCGTTCATGGCCATGGCCACCGAACTGCCCTCAGGCAGCGCATCGCCCGCGACGGGTGGGTTGACACCGCGCCAGTTGGAAGTGCTTCAGGCCTTGTGTCAGGGACAGTCCAATAAAGAGATCGCCCGCACCTTGGGCATGCAGGAGAAGACCGTCAAGGGACACGTCTCGGCCATCTTCAGATGCCTGAACGTTGTGCACCGTTTGCAGGCCGTTGAGGCCGCACGGGCTGCCGGCTTGATGGGCGACCCGCAGGCTGACGCAGCCAAGCACTGAGCGCAGCCGGCTCAAGCCGATGGCGCTACATCACCCGCAATGACCCGGGCAATGGCGTCTTGCAGATGCGCCTGTGTCACGGGCTTGTGCAGCAGCGGCAGGCCACTGGCTACCGCCTCGCGCAAGCGCTCGGGCCCCGTATCGCCGGTGATCAGGATCGCAGGCACGTCGTGGTTGAAGGCCTCTCGGATCTGCGCAATCGCCGTGACGCCATCTTCGCCATCGCTCAGACGCGAGTCGCACAACAGCAGTGATGGCGCCTGACGAAGATGCATCAGTTGCGGCATCAAGCCTTGCGCGCTGGCTGCCGTGTAGACCTCGCAGCCCCAGGCACTCAGCACGGTGCGCATGGCCAGCTGGATCGCCACGTTGTCGTCGATGACGATCACGACATCACCGGTCCGCAAGCCAACCTGGTTGATGGCCGATGGTTCAGCGCTTGGCACCGATGGCGAAGGTGCATCGGCCTCGTGCAGCGTCTGGGGCAAGTGCAGCACAAAGACGGTGCCACGCCCTGGCCTTGAGCGCAACACCAGCCGCAGTTCCAGCAAGCTGACCAGGCGCCGCACAATGGCCAACCCCAACCCCAGGCCTTGTTCAGGATCGCGCTCGGCATCATGCAGTTGCACGAACTCTTCAAACGCCTCTTCACGTCGACTGGGCGCAATGCCGCAGCCGGTGTCGGCCACGACCAGCTCCACCCGCCCGGCACGCACCCTTGCCCGGATCAGCACGCGGCCCTGCACGGTGTAGCGAATGGCGTTGGACAGCAGGTTGCGCAGCACCCGCTCCAACAAGATCGGGTCGGTGCGCACGAACAAGCCGACATCATCCGACAGGTTCGTGCGCAAGCTCAGGCCCTTGGCCTGCGCCAACACCGTGTGCTCCGCGCTGATGCGCGCCATGAGCGGCCGCAAGTCCACCTGCTGCCATTTGGGTTGCAGCAAGTTCGCATCCAGCTTGGAGATGTCCAGCAAGGCATTGAACATCGCGCCCAGGTTGTCCACGGCCGTGCCCACGTGCCCGAGGATCAGGTCGGACTGCGCTTTGGATGGGTTCTGCCGGAGCGCGCCCACAAACAGTGAGAGCGCATGAACGGGCTGGCGCAGATCGTGGCTGGCTGCCGCCAGAAAGCGGCTGCGTGACTGGCTCAGATTCACGGCCCTGTCTTTTTCTACTTTCAGGCTGGCGGTCAACGCCGTCATCTGATGGCCCTTGCGCACGGTCTCGATCAGCATGCGATGGAGCATGGTGGCAAAACGGGCACTGGCCAGAAAGTAAGCCCACAGAATCGCCGGCATGCCCCAGCCACCCAGGCCGCCATGCCAGAACGAGACGACGGTCACACCCACCACGCAGGGCACGGTGATGGCGTAGTAGGCCCGCAAGTGTCCATGCAAGGCATGCAGGCTCGAGCCCAGGATGGCCATGATCCCGATCAGGCCCATCATCCTTTGGGCATCGCTGCAGCCGGGCCAGAAGATCAGCACCCCCAGCGCCCAAAGCAGGCCGTTGATGAGCGACGTCCGAGTCGTCAGCCTGAGCCACTCAGGCGCATTGCCGGGCGTCAATGTACGCTGCCGCCAGGTCAGCCCCAGGTGGAGGTGGAACACGGCGTTGGCCACTTGCAAGCCCAGCCAGAGCCACATCAGGCCCGGTGACGCCGCGTCACGAAGAGCGGCCACAGACACCAGCACCCCCAGCAGATTAGCCAGAGTCATGCTGAGATCGTTGGCCCTCAGGCGTCGCGCCACATCGGTGATGACCTGCTTGTGAAGGTCTTGCTCGGCGGCTGTGGTGCTGGTGGCGTCGGACGGCATGAAGGGGCTCATCGAAGGGTCTCGGGACCAGGTCTTGGGACCAAGGTCCGATTGCGCCCGCGAGAAGGCCAGCAAACAATCGCGGCCATTACATCACGCCCTAGGGAATCCCTGATATGCCATCCATGAACCGACCCGGCGTCTGCGGGCCCTCTATCGCAGCGGCGCTGCTGACTGCACTGCTGTGCGGCCACGCCGCTGTGCATGCCAGCGAGACCATCGTTCAATTCGATGTCGACGAGCATGTGCCTCCTCCCAACGTCGCTGCGGAGCGCGACATCCTGACCGGCCAGTCTTTCACCACACCTGATTCGGGCAACTGGGATCACATCACGTTCAATTTTGTGGGCTATGACACGGGTCAGCCCATTGCCGAAGGCAGCCTCTATCTGTACAGCCAGTCGTATCCGAATGCGGCCACCTTTGGCGGCCCAAACCCGACACCGGTGCTCGTGGGCGTGGGCACGGCCAGCGAAACGGGCTCGGTCTACCTGTTCGATGCGGGCATCACCCTGCATGCCAACACGCAGTACTTCGCGCTGGCCGATATGCATGTCGGTGGCGCAAACGGGGTGCTGCAGACCAGGGGCGTGTTCGAGCCCGTGCTGTTTCCTCGTGACCCTCGCTATCCCGAGAAGCAGCTTTTACCGGGCGGCGCGATCATGAATGGCCTCACAAGCCAGTCCTTGTCGCGCTTGGGGCCTTTGCCCCCTCCGACGCTGAGCTGGTTCATGTCACCGCAAGCAGACAGGGCATTCAGGGTCGCAGGTGTGGCGACCGTGCCCGAACCCGAAGCCATCGGTTTGATGCTGGCTGGCCTGGGTGTGGTCGGCTTGGCATTTCGCACTCAATGCACACAACGCACTCAACGCACCAACTAAGCAGGCGCTGTAAATGAAAGTAGTATCTTGGAACGGATGGCGCGCGACGCTGTCGGCACTGTCTATCGTTGCAGGGCTGTCGGCCTGCGGAGGCGGCGGCACAGGCGATCCCGGCAGCGATGCGCTTGCCACCACACCGACTTCGACTGACACATCGACCGTTCCCCCAGCAACGGCAGCCTCGGTCTCGCGTTTTGCCTACGTGGTCAACGGCTCGGACAACACCGTGTCGATGTACACCGTGGACACCAGCACGGGCCTGTGGCATCCGCACGGCTACGTTGTCACCGGCGATCGGCCGACGTCGATCACGATCGACCCATCGGGCAAGTTCGCCTATGTGGCCAACTACTATGCCGCCAGCGTCTCGGTCTATGCCATCAACGCGCAATCGGGTGTCTTGAGCAAAGTGGGCGATGACGTGGCAACGGGCGAACGACCCAATGGCGTCACCATCGATGCCGCGGGTCGCTTTGCCTACGTGGTCAACAGCGACAGCGCGTCGGTGTCTACATTCGCCATCGATGCCAACTCGGGCATGCTGACCTCTGCGGGCGCCGACGTTCAGACGGATCGGTTGCCGAAGGACTTGATCTTGGGTCGTTCCGGGCGTTTTGCCTATCTGCTGCTCAGCGAAACCAAGGCCATCCGAACCTTTGCCATCGACGCCAGCACAGGTGCCTTGAGCAAGGTGGGTGATGACATCGCCTTGCTGGACGCCATCGCTGACATCGTCATGGACCCCAGCGGTCACTTCATCGAGGCTGCCCAAGCCAACACCGTCACATCCTTGCGGATTGATCCAGACACAGGTGGGCTGACGTCCCTGCCCAACGATACCCACACCGGGATCTATCCGGAAAGAACGACCCTCTCGCCATCGGGCAAGTACACCTACATGGTGGACAAGGATCGCAATGTGGTGATGGCCATGGCCCTGGACGCCAGCACAGGCACCTTGACCCAGATCGGCGCTAACCAGGCGACGGGCCAGGCCCCGGTGAACGTTCGCGTGGATGCTGCCGGGCAGTTCGCCTATGTCGCCAATGGGCTGGACAACACGGTCTCGGTGTTCAAGATCGACGCCAGCACAGGTGCATTGAGCCTGGTTGATACGGTTCGCACGCAGGGTGAGCCTGGTGCCATTACCATCGTGAGCGGCACCGCCGCTGTGCGCGTGACGCCCACCTACGCCTATGCCGCCAACATTTACGGCAACGCCGTCTCGGCCTACAGCATCGACGCCAGCACGGGTGCACTGACCCAGCTAGGTGCCGCCCCGACCGTCGCTCAACCCATGACGCTTGCCGTGGACCCGTTGGGCCGATTCGCCTACACCGCGAACACGGGCGACAGGAGCCTGTCTGCATTGCGCATCCACAGCGATGGCAGCCTGAGCAAAGTGGCTGACGTGTCCGATCCAGATGAGGCCCCTCATGCACTGACCATTGACCCGTCCGGTCGCTTTGTCTATGCGTACTACACCATGGCCAAGCAGACCAGGCTTTTTGCCATCGATGCCATCACGGGCGAGCTGACCTATGTGCGGCAGTACGACGCCATGGCAGCCCCAATCACCATGGATCCAAGCGGCAGGTTTGCCTACGTGGTCGATCACGCCAATGGACTGGTCTTGACCTATCAGATCGAACCGGCGTCAGGCGCTTTGAGCAAGGTCGATGAGCTTGCCATCAGCACCGCGTCGCACACCTTGTTCGTGGATGCCGCTGGGCGGTATGCGTACGTGACCGTTGACGGCTCCACCAAGCCATTGGTCTATCGGATCAATCCCGCGTCAGGCCTGCTCACGGCGGCACCAAGGACCGTCCAGGCGCCCACCCAGCTCTTCACGACCACCCGGTCCGTGAGCGTCGATCCACTGGGGCATTTTGTCTATGTGGCTTACGGCGCACAGGACACCGGCGTCGGGATTGCCACCTATGCGGTCAACGCCAACACAGGCGAGCTGACGCAGGTCGGCAATGTGAGCGCGACATACGGCCTCACACGCCCCATTCTTTCGATGGGAATGGACCCATCGGGGCGGTTCTTGTATGTCACCTTCCACAGCGCCGTCGCCAGCGACCGCCTCACTGCCTTGTCTCTATTCAGTGTCAACAGCAGTACAGGTGCCCTGACCAAGGTGGGCGATTTCAGCGGGGGCGATGACCTGCCTTCGGTGCAAATCATGGGTACCTTGCAGTAGGAGTTTGGTGACGACATGGGGGCACAGTCCTGGTGACAGGGCCCCTCATGGTCAATGTGCATCAATCCCATCAGACCCCGACTTTTCAGTGTGAACAGGTTGTGCACATGGACAAGGCTTACGCTGCTCCGTCAACTGGTATGCGGCTTTTGATCCAGACACAGACGTCACGAGATATCAGCGACGCCATGCCGTTGTTGGATCAAGCGGCCTGATTCATTGAACAACCATGGGGCCCCGTCAAGGCACTGGGCGCCGCGAACCGCCGCCCCATGCGCGCGCCACCGCCTGGCCCAGCGCCGCGCATTCGGCCGCCAACGCAACCTGGAAGCGCGCCACCAGCGGGTTGCCCGGCCGATGCGCCGGCCGCACCGCGAACACCCGGAACGGAATCTGGAATGCCAGCGGTCGCACCACGATGCCCGCGCCCTCGCCCGTCAGCGCCAGGGCGGTCAGCGGGTTGACGATGGCCAGCCCCAGGCCGTGGCGCACCATCGCGCAGACGGCCACCGCGTTGTCGGTCTCCACCGCCAGCCGGCGATCGACGCCGGCCTCGGAGAACACCTTGTCCACCCTTTGCCGGTAGCGGTCACGCGGGTGGAAGCTGACGAACGCATGGCCGGCGAAGTCGGAGGCCGCCAGCCGGCGCCGCGCCGCCAGCGGATGGCCGGCAGGCAGCACCGCCACCTCGTCGAGTTCCAGCAGCAGCGAGGCGTGCGCGCCGGCCAGCGCGCCGTCGTGCTCGGCCACGCCCAGATCATGCGCCTGCGCCGCCAGGCGCTCTTCCAGCAGCGGCGACTCGTACGGATTGACCGACACGCTGACGCCCGCGTGCGCCGCCTGGAAACGCGCGCAGGCGCCGGGCAGCAAGGCGTGCGCAAAAGCCGGCAGGCAGGCCAGCGACAACTGCCCCTGCGTGAACTGGCGCAGCCGCAGCGCGGTATCGGCCACGCGCTCCAGCCCGGCGTAGGAGCGCTGCACCTCCTCGAACAAGGCATACGCCTGCGCCGTGGGCTGCAGTCGCCCGCGCACGCGGTCGAACAGCGTCAGGCGCAGCAGCGATTCCATGCGCGACAGCTCGCGGCTGACGGTGGGCTGCGAGGTGGACAGCGCCGCGGCCGCACCGGTGACGCTGCCGGCGGTCATCACCGCGCGGAAGACCTCGACGTGGCGGTGGGTGAGTGAAGAGCGCATCCGCCAACCATATCAAATTTGTATGAGATTGCGAAATCAAAGTATTGGACGGATATGACTTCGGAGGGCACCATGGCGCCATGACGACGTTGCAACACCCCGCCCCCGCCACCTTCACGCCCGAACGCCTGCGTGCGCTGGCCGCCGCACACGCGACGCCGCTGTGGGTCTACGACGCGGGCACCATCCGCGCCCGCGCCCTGCGCCTGCGCCGGTTCGACACCGTGCGCTTCGCGCAGAAGGCCTGCTCCAACACGCACCTGCTACGGCTGATGCGGGGCCTGGGCGTACAGGTGGATGCGGTCTCTGGCGGCGAGATCGAGCGCGCGCTGCACGCCGGCTACGATGCCCGCGACGAACACGCCGGCATCGTGTTCACCGCCGACGTGATCGACCGCGCCACGCTGGCGCTGGTGGCCGCGCATGGCGTCCCGGTCAATGCCGGCTCTGTGGCGATGCTCGATCAGCTGGGCGCGCACCTGGGCCAGCACGCCGCCGGCCATCGCGTGTGGCTGCGCATCAACCCCGGCTTCGGCCACGGCCATAGCCGCAAGACCAACACCGGCGGCGAGCACAGCAAGCACGGCATCTGGCCGACCGACATCCCGGCCGCGCTGGAGGCCATCGCCCGCCACGGCCTGCGGCTGGTGGGCCTGCACATGCACATCGGCTCGGGCGTGGACTACGGCCACCTGGCGCAGGTGTGCGACGCGATGGTGCAGCACGTGCGCGAGGTCGTCGCGCGCGGCCACGACGTCAGTGCCATCTCGGCCGGCGGCGGGCTGTCCGTCCCCTACCGCGCCTGCGATGCCGTCGTCGACACCGACCACTACTTCAAGCTGTGGGACGACGCGCGCCGCCGCCTGGCCGACGAGCTGGGCCACCCGTTGCGACTGGAAATCGAGCCCGGCCGCTTCCTCGTCGCCGAGGCCGGTGTGCTGCTGGCCGAGGTGCGCGCCGTCAAGGACATGGGCGCCAACCACTTCGTGCTGTGCGACGCCGGCTTCAACGACATGGTGCGCCCCGCGATGTACGGCGGCCACCACGCGATCAGCCTCGTCGCGCGCGCGGACGCAGCCGGGCGGGACGCGCCGCGACCCAGCGTGGTCGCCGGCCCGCTGTGCGAATCGGGCGACGTGTTCACGCAGGACGCCGGCGGGGTGGTGCAAGCCCGCGCGCTGCCGCCGGCCGAAGTCGGCGACCTGCTGGTGTTCCACGACGCCGGGGCCTACGGCGCCTCGATGAGCTCCAACTACAACACGCGGCCGCTGGCAGCCGAGGTGCTGGTCGATGGCGACGTGTCGCGCCTGATCCGGCGGCGGCAGACTGTGGCGGAGCTGATCGCGCTCGAGGATGGAGCCCCACCGGCTCACTCGGCAGCATGACCACCGACTTGCAATGCAGCGTCAGGTTTCGGGCAGCCTAGTCGGCACAACGAAGGACAGCTCTGGGTCAATAGCTGCTGGCCGCATCCAGCCTCAAGCGGTCTGACGACTGCGCGTGCCAACTCGCGCCCGGATACAACCTGGCCCCTTTAAGGGGGAGTCATGCGCATGTGTTCGCCGATATGCTCGTGCCATGAATACATTCGCACCGATGCGCCGCGAAGACCGCCCCACGCCTGCCGAACGGCGCGCCTTCGCGGTCAGCCTGCTGCAGGCCGCAGGCCTGGGCTCGCTGGGAGCAGGCATCATTTTCTTCGTCGCGGCAAATTGGCCCATCTGGGGTTTGGCCGGGCGTTTCGGTTCGTTGGAGACAGGCCTCGTGCTCTGCATAGGGGTGGCGCTGCGTCAGCCTCCACCTTTGCGCACTGGGCAGGCCGCACTGCTTCTCGCAACGTTTTTGACCGGCGCCTTGCTCGCCTTGTTCGGCCAAAGCTACCAGACCGGTGCAGACGTTCACGAGCTTTTCTTCACCTGGGCGCTCCTCGCGTTGCCCTTCGCCGTCGCCGCACTGTCTGGGGCCGTTTGGGCGGTGTGGTGGGTCGTACTGGATGTCGGGCTCGCGCTGCTGTGCGGCGGCTTGGGGCTAGATCACTTCTTCTGGCGCTTTCTTGAAGGCTGGGGCCGCGACCGCGGCATGCTGCTGATGCTCCCGTGCCTGGTGAATCTGCTTGGCGCTGGCTTCTTTCCCTGGCTTCGGCGCTCTGCCTTTGCCAAGGCTGCGCCTTTGTGGCTGGTCCGCCTGCTGCTCACCATCGGCCTTGGCTACGGCGTTGCTGCATCCTTGCCCGACATGACTGAGCACGGCGAGGCCATCATCGGTTTGTACGCTTTGATCTCGATAGCGATTGCGGGCGCGACCCTGGCGCACCGCCTAGATGTGTTCCCGCTCACCGTGCTTGCTGGTTGCTGGATCGCGATCTCTACCGTTTGGATGGCGCACGCGATGGGGCTCAATGACGTCGGACAATTCTTCATCATCACGGTCTGGCTGACCGGCAGCTCAGCGGCGGCTGCAAAGTTGTTGATGCACTTGCTGCATCAGTGGCGAGATACGGCAGAGGGGGGCGCAGCGTCATGAACCACCTTGCAAACCTGGCGACCACACCTCGCCGACCTTTAGCGGTCAGCTTGCTGCTCGGCATCAGTGGTTGGGTTGCCGGTTGCTTCATGTTGATGCTTGTTGGGTTGTTGTTTCGTCCGGATACCGCCAGCCAGGCCGCCTTCTCTGGCGTGTTCTTGTTGGGGGCAGCCTGGGGACTGTTCAAGGCCGACAGCGATGGCACGCAGGTCTTTGTCGCACAACTTGCGCTGGCACTGTCTATCGCCGGGCAATGCCTGGTGTTGTTCGCCATGGCCAAAGACGCGCACGGCATGGCGCCGATATCGGGTGCCGCGCTGCTTCTTCAGAGCGTGCTGGCCCTCGTGATGCCGAACCGTCTACACCGCACGCTGTCTACGTTTTTCGCCTTGATCGCGTGGGCCTTGACCGTTCGCGTTGCCCTGTTTGGTGAGCCGGTTGACTGGTATCAGAGAGCCACGCCGCACGGCGCATCGCTGCCCGCAGCGCTCGCAGCTTGGATGCTGGTCTGGGTGCCTGTGGCCGCGCTGCTTTGGTCGGCCATCCGCAGCGAGGCGTCGTGGGCTGGGCGCAACTGGGGCCCAGCCTTGTCCTCGATCATCACAGGGCTGATTGGTG
>NZ_SCTN01000330.1 GCF_004297345.1 Aquabacterium sp.
GCTGACGGGGCCTGTGGGCGGACATCGCTTCTACCTGTACGGCCTGGGCGACCTCTGGGGCTGGCTGCACGCGGTGCCGACGCTGGTGGGCGCCTGGGGCATCAACCGGGTGTTCGAGTTCGGACAGGACGATCAACTCTCGTGGGTGCTGATCCCCGCCCTGGGTTTCATGGTGGCCTACACGATGCTACAGGCCATCCTCTACGGCCTGACGCCAGACGAGAAATGGCACGCCCGCTTCAACCCGCAACTGGCGGCATCGCCCGATATGGCCCCCAGCAGCGGCTGGCCGGCCGTGATCGGCGTGGCGCTGGCGCTGATGCTGGGCGCCACGGTGTTGATGTCCACGATCGCGTTTTCCGGGCAACGCTACTTCGAATATCAGATCGAAGAGGCGCGCAAGATCAGCCAGTAATGTCGCCTGATGAAAACACGACTCAGGCGCGGAACATGAAATACGCCGCACCAACCAGGCACAGCGCCGCCCAGATGTAGTCCAGCTTGAACGGCTGCCCCAGGTAGAACACGGCAAAAGGCACGAACACGCTCAGCGAGATCACCTCCTGCATGACCTTGAGCTGCCCGACCGTCATCTGCTGGGCCCCCACACGGTTGGCCGGCACCTGTAGCAGGTACTCGAACAGGGCAATGCCCCAGCTCACGATGGCCGCAAAGAACCAGGGCTTGCTGGCCATGTTCTTGAGGTGCCCGTACCAGGCGAAGGTCATGAAAACGTTGGACAAGACCAGCAGCAGCGCGGACTGCAAGGGCACCGGAATGGACTGGATGAAGCTGTTCATGCCCCGCAGTCTATGCAAATTGACCCACAGGCCGCTCGGGTACGGGATAATCGCGGTTTTCCCGAACATTCAGCTCTTTGCCTGCCCATGACCACGCCAACTAACCAGAACGCGCCCCTCACCTACGACCAGGCCGGTGTCAATTACGACCTGATCGACCCGTTGAAGGTCGCGGCGCAACGTGCCGCCGCTGAAACCGGCGCCAACCTGGCCAGCCATGGTTTCTCGGAAGTGCTGGCTTCGCGCGGCGAATCCGCCTATGTGGTGGACGTGGGCCCGATGTACCTGGCCTCCATCGTCGAATGCCTGGGCACCAAGACGCTGGTGGCCGATGAAATGGCCACGCTGACCGGCAAGAGCTACTACGACAGCATCGCGCAAGACACGATCGCCATGGCCGTCAACGACCTGATCACCGTAGGCGCCACGCCCTTGGTCGTGCAGGCTTACTGGGCTGCCGGTGGCTCGGACTGGTTCGGCGACAAGATCCGCGCCAACGCGCTGGTGGCAGGCTGGAAGAAGGCTTGCGAAGTCTGCAATGTGGCCTGGGGCGGCGGCGAAACGCCCGCGCTGGCCGGCATCGTGGCCGATGGCCGCGTGGACCTGGCTGCTTCGTGCACCGGCATCATCAGCCCCAAGACCCGCTTGTCCGTGGGCGACAAGATGGAAGCTGGTGATGCGATCGTGCTGCTGGCCTCCAGCGGCATCCACGCCAACGGCCTGTCGCTGGCACGCAAGCTGGCCGAGCGCCTGCCCAAGGGCTACCTGACGGACATCGGCAATGGCCAGACCTATGGCGAAGCCCTGCTGGCCCCCACCACGCTGTACTCGCCCGTGACCGAAGCCCTGGCCGCCGCCGGCATCAACCCGCATTACTGCGCGAACGTGACCGGCCACGGCTGGCGCAAGCTGCTGCGTCACCCCAAGACCCTGACCTACCGCATCACCGCCCTGCCCGAGAAAACACCCGTGCTGGCCTTCATGCAGAAGGAATGCGGCCTGGATGACCATGAGGCCTATGGCACGCTGAACATGGGTGCTGGCTTTGCCTTGTACGTGGCTGCTGGCGACGCACAACGCGTGGTCGAGATCGCGCAAGGCCTGGGCATCCCGGCCCTGGTGGCTGGCCGCGTGGAAGCAGGCCCCAAGCAGGTTGTGATCGAGCCACTGAACGTCGTTTACGGCGCCGACGAGTTGCAACTGCGCTGATCGCCTGATCAGGGCCGGAGTCCAGCATGGGTCAGATGATCACCTTTGAACGCCCCGATGGCGGCGTAACGCAGGGCTATCTGGTCGATGCGGGCGCCGGCACGCCCTGCGTCATCCTGATCCAGGAGTGGTGGGGCCTCAATGAGCACATTCGGTCGCTCGTGGACCGCATGGCGGCGGCCGGCATCACCACGCTGGCACCCGATCTGTACCGTGGCCGCCTGGCCAGCTCGGCCGACGAAGCCAGCCACATGATGACGGGGCTGGACTTTGCAGACGCCACGCATCAGGATCTTCGCGGTGCCGTTCAATTCCTGGCGCGACGAGGCGGCAAGGTGGGGGTGATGGGCTTTTGCATGGGTGGCGCACTGACCGTGGCCAGTGCCGTGCATGTACCCGGGCTGTCGGCCGCGGTGTGCTTCTACGGCATCCCACCCGCCCAGTTTGCAGACCCCGCCCTGATTCGCATTCCGTTCCAGGGCCACTTTGCCAGCAAAGACGACTGGTGCACACCCGCCACTGTCGATGGTCTGGAAGCGGCCATGACCCAGGCCGGCCAACGCCCGGACATTCACCGCTACGAGGCACACCACGCCTTCGTCAACCAGACCCGCCCCGAGGTCTACGATGCGGCCTGTGCCACCCAGGCCTGGGATCGCACCGTCGATTTTCTGCGCCAGCACCTGAAGGCCTGAGCATCAGTTTAGGTCAAGTTTGAAATCGGCGTGAAATAGTTCCACGGCCACGGACAAGTGGGCACCGCCTGATCACTTTTCGTCTCAATTTTCCCGCACGGCGGTCGATCTTCCACTCGGGGATCAGGCGCCCCGGGCTGTCAGCGTGGCTTCAGCCGAAATCTGTGAGTCGCCTGGCAAATCAAGGGACGAACAATGACTCAGGCTCGCGTACTGATCACGGACGACGATGACATGACCCTGGAAATGCTGGAAGCAGCATTGCAGGATCGCTATCAGGTGACGATGGCGCACAGTGGCAAAGAGGCCATCACCAAGGCCAGCGCCGAGCCTTTCGATCTGATCGTGCTGGACGTCGACATGCCTGACATGGATGGCTACGCCACCTGCACGGCACTCAAAGCCGACAGCCTGACGGCGGACATTCCCGTTCTGTTCCTGTCGGCTCGGGTCAATATCGAAGAACGCCTGCGCGGATACCGGGTTGGCGGCACAGACTACCTGACCAAGCCTTTCGATGTGATTGAGTTGACGACCAAAATCGATCTGGCCGTTGAACAAAGAACCCGCAACCAGTACCTCAACAGCCAGTTCGAAGAGGCGATGAACACGGTGCTGACCACCGCCAACATGTATGGCGAAGTCGGCGTCGTGCTGGATCTGCAAAGGCAATTGAGCAATTGCTACAACTACACCGACATCGCCTGTGCGTTTTTCAGCGCACTGGAGAAAATGGGCTTTGAGGGCTCGCTGCGACTGTCTGGACGTCAAGGGGTGGCATCGCGCTCCGGCCAGGGTGAATGTTCGGCATTGGCCAACTCCATCCTGGACCACATCGAGCGAGGCTCAGGCCCCAAGATCCAGGCTGTTGGCGACAACACCAGCTTCAACTACGGCAATGTGCTGATGCTGGTGCGCAACCTGCCCATGAGCCCGCAACCCGGTCAATACCCGCAAGATGAACTCGACCGCCTGGCGCGGGTACGCGACAACGTGGCCCTGATGGCAGAAGGCATTGTGTCGCGCTTGCGCGCACTGGATGTCGAATTGGAGAAATCCGGTTTCGAGCAATCCCAGAGGCTGGTAGCCGCCACCCGTGAAGCCCTGGTGGACATTTCAGCCCAACAGCACGCCAACCGCATGCACATGGGTCAGGTCTTCCAGCGCATGCACACCGAGGTGGAGCACTCCTTCATCCACCTGGGGCTGTCGGAGTCGCAGGAAGAGCACTTGTCCAACACGCTCAAGCGCTACATCAACGAAGCGATGGGTGTCTTCGATCACAGCAATCAGATCGAAGCCCACCTCAACAAGCTGATCGCTCGACTCAATGGCTAACAAAGGCCGACATGCGCCATCCAGGAGCGGGAACGACCCGCTGACGCTGGAGACTGTTCGACAGCAGATTGAACAGTCCATCCTGAGCAACGTCAACATGACGATGCGCATCGGGGCGGTAGGTGGTGTGCTGCTGGCCATCGGGCTGAGTCTGATGCCGGCCCAGGATCCGCACATACGGCAAGTCCGGATCGCCAGCGGGATTCTCAGCGCTGTCATCGCCATCGTGGCCATGCTGGTCAACAAGCGATGGGGCGCTCGCGCTGCAGCCTCCGTTTTTGCGATCACGGCCATGCTGGTCTGTTATGGCCTGGCATGGGCTTTGGGAACCGGCATCGCCTCATCCTCCGGGGCCATACCGGCTGCGCTCATTGTGGTGATGGGGTTTGTGCATGGGCCTCGTGTCGGTGTGCTCATGACGCGGCTATCGGTTGCCTACGCCATCACGCTACTGGCAGCCCAGTGGTATGGGCTGCTGCCTGGCCTGGGGCCCACCAACACGCCTCCGGTGGCGTCTTACGCCGTCATCCTGATCATCGTCTTCATGGTCATTGGTTCGACCATCACCCACTTCAGCCGTCTGTTCTGGGAAGCCATGAGCACCATCGACAAGGCGCGCCAGGATCTGCAAGACAAAGTCGAGATGCAGGAGAAGACACAGCGCGAACTGGTGGACAGCAAGCAGCGTCTGGCCACCCTGCTTGATCATGCACCCATGGCCGTGCTGATCTTCGATAAAGACAATGGGCGACTGCATTACGTGAACCACCACGCGCTGCAAGCCCACGGCGCCAAACGAACCAAGGACGTCGGACGCCATCACCTGTTCACAGAAGCACCCTACAACCAGGACACCTTCCTGGAATATGTGCACGCCACCCGAGACCACGGCGCACTGGAACTGCAATGGCGCACCGTCAAGAAGGACGGCGACTTCATCTGGTGGGCCGTCAAGCTCGACACCATCACCATCGATGACATGGCCTATGTCGTGGCGTTCGGACATGACATCACCAAGCGCCTGGAAGCCGAGCAGGCCCTGATCGACCACCGAGCCCACCTGGAAGAACAGGTCAAGGCACGCACGGCCGAAGTGCTCGTTCAACAGCACCGGCTGGAAACCGTGATCGAGGCCCTGCCCGTGAGCCTGACCATCAAGGACAGGCAAGGTCGCTATCAACTGAGCAACAAGGTCTTTGAAGAGTCTTCTGGCCTGAGCAAGGACCTGCTGCTGGGCCATACCGCCGAGGAGGTCTTTCCACCCGCCATGGCCGAGCAGATCCGCGAGCACGACCACAACCTGCTCAATGGCACGGACATGGTCCGCTACGAGAACTCGCGCATGCGCCGGGATGGCAGCCGCCGCGACCACCTTGTCACCAAGGTGCCCTTGCTGGATGCGTTCGGTCAGCCCGAGGCCATCCTCACGCTGGCGGTGGACATCACCGATCAGAAGACAATGCAGCGTGAACTGGTCGATGCCAAGACCGAAGCCGAACGGCTGGCACGGGTCAAAAGCGAGTTCCTGGCCAATATGAGTCACGAGATCCGCACGCCTTTGCATGGCGTGCTGGGCCTGGCCCAGGTCGGCCAGAAATGCCCGCCAGGGGATCCACAAGTCCAGCAGATTCTGGAGCGCATCACCCGCTCTGGACGCCACCTGCTGGGGGTGATCAACGACATCCTGGACTTCTCGAAGATCGACGCCGGCAAGCTCACCATCGAGAAATGCGCGCTGGACCCACGGCAGTTGGCAGAAGATGCCGTGGCCATGGTGGAAGAGCGCGCCTCCGGCAAGAGCCTCAACCTCAACTTCCAGTGCGAAGCCATTCCACAGGCCGTCATTGGCGATCCGCTGCGTATCCGCCAGATCCTGATCAACCTGCTGAGCAACGGGATCAAGTTCACGGAAAAAGGCGGGGTGACGCTCAACCTGTCTGCCAGCCACGGCAAGCTGTACTTCGCCATCAAGGATTCGGGCATCGGCATGCACCACGAAGCGCAAGAACGCGTGTTCTCCCCCTTCGAACAAGCTGATGGCTCAACCTCACGCCGATTTGGCGGCACGGGCCTGGGCCTGAGCATCAGCCGCAAACTGGCCTTGCTCATGGGGGGCGACATCACGCTCAACAGCGCACTGGGCGAAGGCTCAACCTTCACGCTTGTGGTGCCGCTGGAAGAAGCCGACGCGGCCTGCCTGCCTCATCCGGACGAAGCCAACGTTGCATCCGTCAACGCGGACATCGACACACCCCGCCTGAGCGGCTTGCGTATCCTGGCCGCCGATGACGTCGACATCAACCGAGAGATCCTGATGGGCCTGCTGACACAGCAGCAAGCTGAGGTGCACTGCGCCGAAAACGGCAAGCACGCCCTGCAGATCCACAAGGAGCAAGGCGCGGGCTACTTCGACATCGTGCTGATGGACGTGCAGATGCCGGTGATGAACGGTCTGCAAGCCACCGAGCTGCTGCTGATGCGCGAGCCCGAACTACCGATCGTGGCGCTGACCGCACACGCCATGGCCGAAGAGCGCCAGCGTTGCGCTGACGCAGGCATGGTGGGCCACCTGGCCAAGCCCTTCGATGCGGATGACATGATCCGCCTGATCCTGCGGCACAGCCGGAATGCCCCCAAAGCGCCGTCGGAGCCGCTCGCATCAGAAGCCACCACCACGAGGCTCGATGACATCCACGGCAACGCAGCCCCGGTCGCGGCGGTTTCAGCGCCAGTGGAGTCAGCCCCCCTCACAGAATCCGAGCCTGATCAGACGTCGCTCGATATGGCTGGCGCCCTCAAACGCTGCGGCGGCAAAGATGCCCTGCTGCGCAAACTGATCACACGATTCAGCGACGAGCAAGCCGATTTTGTGAGCCGTTGCCAGCAATTGCTTTCAGAAGACCCCGATCAGGCCCGGCGCGTGGCGCACATGCTCAAGGGCACCTCTGCCAATCTGGGACTGGAAGTGCTGTCACGCCACGCAGGCGACCTGGAAAATGCCCTGATCGACCAGGACATGCCCCTGGTCAGCCGCACACTGATGACCCTCAACACGGCCCTGAATCAGCACATCACCCTGTTGAAACGGTGGCTGACCGAGCAAGTGCCGGCGTAAGACTGCGCGACATCGCATACAATCGTCAGTGACGGGCCTCCCCGCATGGGGGTGCGGCCAACCGGGTCAGGTCGGGAACGAAGCAGCCCTAACCGATTACCTTCAGTGCCGGGGTTCAGGCTCGTCACCCCTATTCATCTGGGGCCCGTGTTCATCGGGCTCCTACGGCCTCCAGGCCCCCTGAGCAGCCGAGTGTGTCACTTTGACGTGTCACCCGCTGACTTCAGACGGTGGCCCAAATGGCAAAACTCCCTGGACTTCTCAAGCGTGGCGGTGTGTACCACCTCCGCGTCATGATCCCGCTTGATTTGCGCGGTGCCCACGAAGGCCGAAGCAAGGTCATCAAGACCCTTAAGACGACAGACCGACAGGAAGCCGCCCTGCGTGGCGTTCACTTGCGTGCCCAGTGGCTTGCGCGCTTTGCCGACCTCAGGAAGCCTGCAGATTGCACCCTAAGTGAGCAGCGAATACACACGGTAGCCCTCATCCCTCCGGCCACCGACATCACCCCGCCATCCAAAACGATGCGCCATGTCTTCCACCAATGGAAGGCCGTGGGCGACCGCTCAGAGGATGGCAACCGGGCATGTGAACGGGCCCTGAAAGCCTTTGAAGATAACCAAGGGGGCTTGGCAGTCAAGGCCATCACTTATGCACACGGGGCAAACTTCCGCAAGGCGCTGCTCGGGGGCAAGCTATCGCAGAAGACAGCACGCGATTACTTTGTCTGGGTGCAGGCCCTACTGAGATTCGCCCAAAATGACCTTGGGATCATCGACCGCAACCCGTGGGCCCGCCTGTCCATCGAGAAGCCCAAGACAACCCCAAGGCGTCCCTGGACCCTGGATGAGTTGCGCCTGCTTTTCGGGCACCCGTTGTTCACTGAATACCGATTACCAAAAGACCCGAAGGCTGGGAAAGCTGCCGCCTACTGGATACCTCTGCTCGGCATGTTTACAGGTGCTCGGGTCAGTGAACTTGCCCAACTGACGCAAGGTGACGTGTTCATTGAAGGTGGGGAGCCATACCTGAACATCACCGACGAAGCTGAGCACCAGCAACTCAAGACCGGGAATAGCAGGCGAACCCTCCCCGTGCACCCTGAGTTGATCCGGCTCGGCTTCATGCGGTACTGGCAGGGCCTAGGTGGAGCGAGTCAATCACCTCTGTGGCCATACCTTCCGCTCCGCAAAGGCAAGCCCGGGGGCTACTTCTCCCAATGGTTCGGTGATCTGCGCAAGGAGGTGGGCCTGGGCAAGTACCCTGACTTTCACTGCTTTCGGCATACCGTCAGGACACAACTGGCCGAGGCCCGATACCCTGAGGCAGTAAAGGACCGAGTGACGGGCCACAGCGTGAGGGGCAGCACAGGCACCAAGGTGTATGAACACACTGACGCACTGATCAAGGAGGCCGTGCACAGCATCAGGTTTGATGGGCTAACCCTGGCAATAGTGAGCCTTCCCCGTTGCCCCACCTAAGAGGGGCGCGGGGGAACAGCGTTCAGCGCTACAGTCCCGCCGAAACAAAGCATAGGGAGTAGCGTGTGAACGACTCAAGCGCAGCCGCGCCTACTGACACCCCCAAGGCCCCCGCAGAGGTTCGCGTGTTGGTCGAAGATCCATCCCCGTGGTTCATCGCTGCGGACGTGTGTGCCGCTATAGGCATGCCCGCCACGAACGTGACAAGCGCCCCAAAACACACAAGGAAGAAGGCTGCCACAGAGGACGGCAAGGTGGTCCACCTAGTCAACTCGGAGGGGCTGCTGTATCTACTGGCATGGGCAAGAAACAATGCATCGTCTCGCCCTCAGTTGTCCGTGTACACGATCCGTGTCTACGATGACCGCAGCGAGACGGCCCCAGACCCATCCATAGGCCGCCACGTAGAGATGGGGGCTGCAATCGCCATTGAAGGCACGTTGCGGCTCTATCCACAGAGCTCTGTGGATAGAGC
>NZ_SCTN01000331.1 GCF_004297345.1 Aquabacterium sp.
GTAGTCAGGCGGGGCAAAGGCCGGGGCGCAGGTCGAGTTCGTGCGTCCAGGTGCTGGGGTCTTGTTGATGCAGTTGCCAGCAGGCTGCGGCCACATCGCGGGCAAGCGGGCGTTGCAGGCCTTGCATGTCGCCATGCATCAGCACATGGGCCACATGCAATCCTTTGGGTCCGCTTTCACGCGCCATGGATTGCGCCAGCGATCGCAGGCCTGCGCTGGCTGCCCCGAAAGCGGCTGCGCCATTCAGGCGCTCGGTGGCCGAGGCATGCCCCAGGAAGATCAGCGTGCCTTTGCCCCGGGGCAGCATGGCCTTCATGGCTTGCTGGCCGATCACGGCGCCAGCAAAACACACGCTGCGCCAGGTGCTTTCGAAATCGGCTGCCGTGCTCGCCAGCGCAGATCGGTGGAGCAGGGTGCCGCTGCCGTGCACCACCAGCACGGGCTGCTGGCCGCTTTGGCGTATGCGTTGGAACACGGCTTCGCTTTGCGCCAGGCCTTCGGTGCAGAGGTGCACGGCCAAGCCGGCCTGCTCGCACAGGCGGGCCAGCGCCTGGGCCACGTCAAGGTGTTGCTCGCCACAAAAGAGCAGCGCGCAGGGTTGGGTTGGATGGGGCATGTCGGGTGCTGGAGCCTGTGCTCAGAAGGGTTCTTTGAAGGGGCGTAGTTCCAGTTCGTGGCTCCAGGCACCGCTGAGCTGTTGGTGGATCTGCCAGTAGTTCTCGGCAATCTGCGTGGGGTTCAGTGCGCCGTTGCGGCGTTTGACCACGCCCATCACGATGCGGCCCAGGCCACCCAGAGCGCCTTTGGCTCGTTGGCCTTCCACCATGCCGTCAATCACCACATGCGCCACGTGGATGCCCATTGGCGCTATCTCCAGCGCCAGGCTGCCGGCAAAGGCGCGCAGTGCGGCTTTGGCAGAAGCAAAGGCGGCGAACAAGGGCTTGCCACGCAGCGAGGCAGTGGCGCCTGTGTAGATCACGGTGCCGCACCCGTGGGGCAACATCATCCGCGCCGCAGCTTGCCCTACCAGGATGCCGGCCAGGCAGGTCAGGCGCCAGTTGCCTTCGATGTAGCTGGGTGGTGTGCCCAGCCAGCGCCGGGGCATGTTGAGGTAGGCCGCGTTGTAGACCACGGCCTCCAGTCGGTGGCCGTGGCGCTGGATCTGCGTGAAGATGGCCTGAACGTCGGCTTCGCCACCCAGGCTGTTGACCACGGCCGTGGCCTGGCCGCCCTGGCGGCGGATGTACGCTACGGCGGTGTCCAGCTTGGCCTGGGTGCGCCCGACGATGTAGACGTGAAGGCCCGCCTGCGCAAAGCGCGCGGCCACGGCACCGCCAATGCCTTCGAGTTCGCCTACGCCCACCACGAGCGCGCAAGCTTGCGCTTCAAGGGGGCTTGCGGTTGATGTTTGCTGCATGCCGCGCACTGTAGGCAGCGGCATGCAGGTTGACAAACGATGAATTATTAAGCGCCCTTAAGTGCCTCTAAAGGCCTCGGTGCGCTCCAATCAGAATGAGTCATTGACTGACTCAAGCTGTCGTCAGGCTTGGGTTTGGATTTGCTCGAGAAGTAAATGAGCTAAATGATCCACCACTTCCTTGTCGCCCCAATAAGCCCCATGGCTGGCAATATTCCACGACGTGAAGATTCCCCCTGCATTGATGGGGTGGTCGTTGACAATATCGTAGCTTTCGTCAAGTTGTCTCAATGGCCAACCTAAAACATCGTTCGCATCATAGAAGTTGTCCCAGATAAATGCTGGGTTGGGCCTTTCAAAGCACTGGCGTTTGCTTAGCCCTGCGACAAAAACGGGAATGTTGCAGCCTGTCGTAATTAACCTGCTGAGTGAGTTCAGCCGCTCAAAATCGGTAGGCACCTTTCCGCCAAGCATGGCGTTTCCTTCCTCGCCGAAAATGTTCTTGTTATTTTTGGCATCCCAGATGAAGTTCGATATCACTTGGCATCCTAGAGACTGAGCAATGATGACAACGGGTTTTGAAGTGTCGCCATCCAAGTCAATCAAAGCCTTTTGCAGTGCTTTCAAAATACTGAGCTGGGCGCCAAGGTATGTGTTCTTATCAGTTTGAAGGCTGTGCTCCAAGGAGCCTGCGTCACCAAAGCCATAGAGGAAGAACTGCCTTAATGTATGGTCTTTGATCTGATTTTTTGGTTCTGATGTGATTTTTTCCCAGAGACTGTCTTCTGGCTTTTGAAGGTCCATGCCGTAATCGACTGGCTGGAAGGAAACCTCGGACCAGCTTGCCTTTAGTTTGTCTTTTAGCTTCTCTTCAAGCTCGGAGTAGTATTTTGGTTTGTACTTTCCCATTCCATGAATGGTGATTAATGCAATCTTGCTCATTGCTTTCTCCTTGGCCGGGTTGTTTAGGTTGGTCCTGTAATGAATATATGTATTTCATATTGTGCGTGTTTGACGGCGGTCAACGTTGCTGGTGAATAAGCGGCGCTTTTGGGGGGAGGTTCTATATGCCTGTCAACTTCTGATTGGTCTATGATTTCTTTGGCCGATTGCTTGGGGTGTATTTCTCAGCGGCCTTGCTAGGATCCGGTTTCACCGCAGGCAGTGCACAGCGTTGCGCGATGGCAGGGTCTTCCTGCAGCTTGATCTTGTGCATGCCATCAAAGGGGCGCGGCTCACATTTGTGGGTGTAGACCACGCTCTTCCAGGGCTCGTGAGCCGTAGCGCCGGGGTCCGCTTTCAGCGCGGGCTTGTCCAGTTGCACGCCGCATGCCGCGAGCTTGTCGAGCATCCAGCCCAATGCGATGTCTGACAGGCCGCATTCCGGATAGCCTCCGCCCACGTCGGCGTGTGCACCCGGAAAAATCACTTGCTCGACGCGATCGGAGTCGTCTGTCCACAAAGTTGGCATAAATGGCGCGCGGCGTTCGTCCAGCGAAACCGCGTGGAAGCCTTTGCGGATCTTCGGGTTCAGCTTCAGATCAGCAAACTGGTAGGCGTCGTGCTTGTCGCCGTCACCAAAGATGTCGGGGATGCCCATGGCCCCCACGGTGTCCCACACCCCAACGGCGGCGATCTCGGGCACGGCTTGCAGGTCTTCTGCGCCAATCTCGTTGTGAGTGATGAAGCCTGGCAGGTAGGCCACGGCACTGATCAGCTTGGCCAGGGCATGGGTGGTTTTGTGGCTTTCCTCGTAGCGATACCAGACTTGCGAGGCGCGCAGGTAGGCTTTTTCGCGGCCGTGTTCATCGTCGTAGTTGATGCCTTTGAGCAGGCCTTGCGAGCAGATCAAGCCAGCCAGTGCGCGGGCTGTGTAGGCGCCTCTGCTGAAGCCGATGATGTAGATCTGATCGCCCGGCTCATAGTGGCGGGAGATGAAGGTGTAGCCTCTAATGATGCGTGCGATGGTGCCGGCGCCCGTGGCCCCGCCCAGCAACTTCTGGATGGGGTTGTGGGAGTCTCCTACGCCGTGTATGTACTTGGCGACCTGCTGCACGCCCTTGATGGTGGTCAGGGCTTTTTCCTGCTCGCCAGCATCCAGCAAGGATTTTGGCGACAGGGCGCCGGATAAGGCCAGGAATGTCTTGTAGACGTTGGTGCAGTCCGGGGTACCGTCCCGGTTGTCATCCTGGCCTGGCGAGTTCCAGGTGCCATCGGCGCAGAAGATGATGTTCTTGCTCATGCTCGTACTCCTGTTGATTCTGAGAAGACATCACGTGTGTGTATGCACACGTGCCATATTCAGAATAGGAGTGGCCCTTGTGGCTGTCCAGATGCATGCCACGTTCTAGGGGGAGAAGGGTTGCTCGCAAGCCTCAGTCTTCGCCGATGGCCTCGATCAAGGTGGCGGAGCGCAGGCCCTTGTCGTCCACGATGAATAGCTCGTAGGTGAGCGGGTGAGGTTGTTGCTGGTAGTCCTCTACCACCCGTTCGGCCAGCACCCGTTTGCGTGGGTTGTCAACACGCCAGGCAATCAGGAAGTCCCGGTTGGGAATGGCCACAAGCGCATCGCCGTGGAGCACCTTGCGGATGAAGCTCTGCACTTCGGGCAGCAGGATGCGGGCGCTGTCGTAGCTGTCATGCTGGCTGGACATCACCAGATTGACTTGATCGCCATCCATATTGAGCCGCAACTGGCTGGTGGGCGAAATTTTCTGCAAGTTCTCCATGGCGGTGGCTTGCAGTTCCGGCAGTTTGACGCCCCAGGCTTCCATGTCCTTGGGTGTCACGAAGGCGCGGGTGTTCTCGTTGTCCACCACGAAGCAGCGCGCCACACGCAGTCCCATGGGCTGACACTGCGCCATCTTTTGGTATTCGGATGGCGACACGGTAGGCAGGATGCGGGCCTTGACCTCTGCCCAGTTGCGCGGCTTGCCGAGGTCTCGCGATTCCTTGAGCAAGGTCTCGATGGTCTTGACGGCAAAATCAACCGCCGCCTGACCTTCAAGATGGGTCTGCTCGATCTGTTTCTTGATGTTGTCCAGACTGAGCGTGTGCTGATCAATGTCGATCAGCCCCTTGTCGCGGTCGAAGGTGATCTTGCCGTTGCCAGGGTTGGCCTTCAGGGCGAGATAGACCTGTTCTTCCAGGCTTGTCGCCTGGGCGTGTGCCGGCAGGTTGATGGTCAATGCACAGCACAGTGCGATGCTGGCGATGGAAAGCTTGTGGCGGATGTTCATGATCAGCAGGCAGAGCGGGGTCAACGTACAGGCTTGGTCAGGAGTTCATCGACC
>NZ_SCTN01000332.1 GCF_004297345.1 Aquabacterium sp.
CTCCTTGGTCAGGGCGGCCCATTCAGGTTCGCAGGCAAAGACCTTGATGGCCTGTGCGTGCTGGCTGATCAGGCTGAGTGCGAGGCCTGCACCGATGGACAGTGCCCGGATAGCAGAAGTCTTCGTCATGTGTGTTCTCCGAATCATGTTCAGGGTGGGGCTCAGTAGCTGTGGGCGCCGTGTGCGCCCAGGCTCATCTGGTACTGCAGGAACAGTTGCCTGTCATTGATGCCTCCGCGCGAGCGGTCGTTGCTCACTTGCAGGCGCCAGCGGCTGAACTCGCTGGGTGACCAGTCCAGCATCAGGCTGTCGCGCTTGGGCTTGTAGTCGGTCAACACGAAGTTGGCTGTGTTGAGGCCGTAGTCCACCGAGCCACTGTCGAGCTCGTCATGACGCACGCCAGCGCGCCATCCCGTGGTGAACTGGTAGATGCCTTGCAGGTACCAGCCCGATTGCGCCGAGCGGTAGTCGCCCGGCGTGGCCACGTTGCCCGTGTCATACACCACCTCGCCTGATTCGGTGCGCCGGAAGTACTCGCCTTGCAATTTGAAGTTGGTCACCTTGGCGTTGCCGTTGGGGGCCCATTTCCACACGCCATCGGCCACCCACATGCGGCTGTTGCCCGTGAAGGCGTTGCTCACGCTCTGGTCAGCCGCGTCGACGGCATCCCAGCTGCGGTCTTTCGCCTTTGTGTTCAACCAGGCCAGGCCTGCACGCCAGCTGTGGCTGTCTCCGACATCGCCACCTGTGTGGGCAAACAGCGATACCGAGCCGGCTGAATTGCGATTGCGGTCATTGCCGGGAAAGCTGTGGCCATTGCCCGACTCTGCGCCCAGTTCGATGAACTGATCAGTAGGCGCCAGCCATTTCAACTGCACGCCTTCTTGCTTGTACTGGCCACCCAGGAAGGCCTGGTAAGCCAGTGGCGCATCGACGAAGTCCCAGGTGTGGGCATGTTGTTCGTTGAGGTAGCCCAGACCAGAGAAAAAGCGGCCGACCTTGAGCTTCAGGCCTTCTGGCAGCGAGGTGCTTTGCACGAAGGCTTCTTCCGCAGCGATCTTGTCATCTGCTGCTACTGACAAGGTCAGGGCGCCGTACCACCACGGGTCGATGTTGGCGCTGAGCGAAAGCTCGGATTCGCCCAGGCTGAAGCCACGTTGACCAGGGCCGATTTCATCGCCCCCAGGGATGAAGCCGCTGAGCTGCCAGGTGCCCGGGTCTTTGGACAGGCTGGCATACGTGCCGCTCAGGATGACTGACACCATGGGGTTGAAGCCATTGGCTGCGCTGACTGAGCTGCTTGCGTTATCAGCCACAGGCTGGTCTGGTGACGCGGGCGCCGTTGAAGCCGCAGCCGGTGCGCTGGCCTGCGCCTGCTGAACCTGATCCAGGCGGGCTTCCATCTCCTTGAGGCGAGCCTCGTATTGCCGACGCATGTCGTCGATCTGGCGGCGCAGTTCGGATACGGTTTGTGCGTCGCTGCTGGTTGCGGCCGTTGATGTGGGCGCGGCTTGTGCTGCTTGTGCACCTTGCGCATGCTGGGCCACTGTGGCCAGAAGGCCTATGGCACTGAAGGCCATGGTCCGTGCCAGCGAGGGCATCGGTTGATGCGGACGTTGTGATGTGGGGCGCGCGGTGGCGACATGGCCGAGCGCGTCCAGGCCTTCGCGGCCAGACGAATGAATAAGCATGATGGAAAGGTCTCTTCTGCGGCCAGCCCGAGTGCTCAGGCGGCCAGGATCGTCAGGAGTGCATCAGACGAGGTGTGCGCCCGCATGAGGCGCGGCACGGTCCGTCCGATGTGAACGAGTCAGGCAGAAAAGGCAGCAGGTGGCGCGCGGGCGAGGTAGGCGCGGGCTGCGCTTTGCGCACATTGCGGCTGAGCGGCGTCCGCAGTCAGCACATGCTCGAAGCTGGCCAGCGCCAGCGTGGGCACGGTCGGTGCCACGCTCGCATCTGCTGCGTGATGAACCAGACACTCCACACACAAGGTGTGGGCGTGGTTGCCATCGTCACGCGTGGCGTGTTGCAGGGCATGGCGCAAGCCGGCCTGCTGCATCAGCAGCATGACCAGGGCCAGCAGCAGGTGCCAGCCCAGACGCTTGTACATACGGCCCTGCATGAAGGCTTACTTTAGCGAAACGATGTTGCTCTTTTGTGAAGCTGCATTTGCCGGTGTTGGATGCTGACTGGCCAGGAACTTGGCCGGGTTCTGCTGCACCCCTTCCACCAGCACCTCGAAGTGCAGATGCGGCCCAGTGGATCGGCCGGTGTTGCCGACCTCGGCGATCTTCTGGCCGCGCTTGACCAGATCACCTTGCTTGACCAGCATGCGCGACGTGTGCGCATAGCGTGTCACAAGACCATTACCGTGATCCAGTTCCACCAGTTGCCCGTATTGAGGATGCGGCCCTGCAGACAGCACCACACCACCCGCCGCAGCCATGATCGATGTGCCCGGATCAGACGGGAAGTCCAGCCCCGTGTGCAACGCAGGACGGTGCGTGAACGGGTCTGTGCGAAAGCCAAATCCTGAGCCAATCGGCCCGATCACGGGCGCGCTGCTGGGCACCATCAAAGCCTCCAGGCGCTTTTCGAACAGGTGGGACTCGATCAGCGTGAACACGTCGGCATCGCGTTCGCTCGTGGATTGCAGTGTGCCCATCTGCTCGTTCATTTCTTGCAGGATGCGCGAGGTGGGCTTGTCATCCAGCATGCTGACCAGGGGGCCACCAGAAGCGCCCTTGGGTTCGGCTTCGATCTTCTTGAGCTCATCTGGTTTCATGCCTGCCATGCCGGCCACACGCTCGCTGACGGCTTCCAGGTGCATCAACTTGGCCTGCAGATCGCCGACCTTGGCGGCCATGGCGTCGAGGTTCTCGCGCATGTAGCGATCACGTTGCGCAAACTCCTGCTGCTCCACGTAACGCACCGCTTGCGAGATGACCGGCCAGTGCTCGTGTGCGGCCTTGAGCACCACCGCGTGGTAGAGCATCAGGCTGAGCATCATCGTGGGCAATGCCAGTGCCAGCAGCGACAGCACCAGGGTCAGGGGCGTAAACTGCAGCACGCGGGTTCGCGACAGGACGCCGGTCGTGATCAAAATCTGCATGCAAGAACCTTCCGCATCGAACTGTCTGAACCTTGAGTCTGCCAGCCACATTGTCTGACACCCCATGAGCGCAAGCCGTTACACCCGAACTGCCACCTACAAGCCCATGACACCTGACGTTCCTCAGGTGACTTCGGCCATGGGGCGCTCGAACCAGCTTGCCAGCCTCATGCAGAGGCTGCAGATGTCTCAGGCGTGCCTGGAGGCTGTGCGCGTCTTCCTGCCGCCAGCCATGGCCCCTTATGTCAAGGCCGGCCCGGTAGACGACGAGGGATGGACGCTTCTGGCCGCCAACGCGGCCGTGTCAGCCAAGTTGCGCCAGCTTCAGCCGCGCCTGATCGAGGTGCTGGCCAAAAAGGGGCTCAAGGTTAACGCAATCCGCGTGCGTGTTCAAACCGGCCGCTGACAAGGTGTCGCGGGCCGGTTGAATCCTGGCAGGAGCCCTGGTGGGCTCTTAGTGCAGTCGGCGGCGTGCTCAGGCCAGGATGGCCGGCACCAGGGCTGCCATGGCCTGACGTTGCGTCACGGCCTTGCCTTGCAGGGCGAAGCCCAGCAACTGCTCGGGGTTGTCGGCAGCCGTGAACCGGGCTTCGACCGCTTCTTCCGTACTGGTCACCACCCATTGGCCTGCGGCGTTGGCAGGCGGTGGGCACACCACCGTAGGCCAGGCGGGCGTCTTCACGACCACGGGCATGGCGGGGTAAGCCACAGGCGTGGGCTTGCCCGACAGGGTTGCAGCCAGGGCGCGTGCCTGCTGCATCAGCGGCATCACGTAAGGCAGCAGGTGTCCTTCCACTTCGGCGCAGTCACCCACGGCGTAGATGTGCGGCACATTGGTGGCCAGCTCACGGTTGACCATCACGCCGCGGCCCGTCAGCACGCCAGCCTGCGTGGCCAGATGCGTACGTGGCTTGAGGCCGATGGCCGACAGCACCAGATCAGTTTCCAGCGTGTTGCCATCGCTGAGCGTCACCTTCAGGCCGTTGCCGGCCTTGTCGATGCTGCTGGCGCCCACGCCAAAGCGGAAGCTCGTGCCACCCGCTTGCAGCTTGTCCTGCAGCAACTGGCTGGCTTCGGGCGGCAACAGGCGCGACAGTACGCGATCGGCCAGATCCAGCACGGTGGGCTCGATGCCACGGTGCAGCAGGTCGTTGGCGAACTCGCAGCCGATCAGGCCAGCACCCAGGATGGCCACGCGCTTGACGGGCAGGCCGCCAGCGGCGGCATCTAGCGCTTCGGCGAACTTCGCGAAGTCATCCAGATCATTGACGGACAGCACCGTGTCCGCCGCGTCACCCTTCAAGGGCAGACGAATCGGATCGGCACCCAAGGCCAGCACCAGATCACGATAAGGCAGCACCTCGCCGCTCGCCAATGTCAGCGTGCGGGCCTCGGTATCGATGCCGGTGACCTCGGCGTTGCCGATCACGCGGCCCTTGATGTCCTCGGCCATCTTCTCGGCGGTCTTCATCACCAGCGTGGCGGCCGTTTTCTTGCCCGCCAGGGCGTTGGACAACATGGGCTTGGAATAAAAGCCCGCGTGGTCTCGGCTGACGACGACGATGGGCACATTGGCGTCGGCCTTGCGCAGTTCGCGGGCCACGTTGTAGCCAGCCAGACCCGAGCCGATGATGACGACCGCTTCGCTCATATCAGATCTCGATCATTTCGAAGTCGGACTTGCCGACGCCGCAATCCGGGCATTCCCAGTCGGCGGGCACGTCGTCCCACTTGGTGCCGGGTGCGATGCCATCTTCAGGTGCGCCCTTGGCTTCGTCATAGATGTAGCCGCAGACAACGCATTGATAAGTTTTCATGTTCGTTTCTTCCAAAAACGGAGGTGGATTCTGATGCAAGTCAAGGCGGTGCCCCGGGCTTGCACGCGTCAAAAAGGGGGATTCGGCGCCACGCTCAACGATGTCGGCGTTTGAATGTGGCGACTTGAACTCGAATCAGGTCGAGATCTTGTCCAGCACCGCCTGATAGGCGTTGGCGTGCTTTTCCTCGACCTTGGCCAGCGCGGCGAAGCGCTTGGCGGCTTTTTCGAGCACAGCCTTGAATTGTGCCGCGTGCACTTTGGATTCTTCAATCTGCTCGTCGATCTCTTTCACAGCATCCGTGCGGCCTTCCTCGACTGCGGCATTTCTGAAGCTCGGGTACATGGTCGTGTACTCGTAGGTTTCGCCCTCGATGGCGAACTGCAGCGCCTTGGCCGGGTTCATATTGGCCTTGGGGAAGAGCAGATCGAGGTGGCCGAAAGCGTGCAGGATCTCCTGATCGGCGGTGTGCTCGAAGTGCTTGGCGGTCTCTTCGTCGCCCATTTCGCGGCAGAGCTTGGCGAAGTAGCGGTACTTGATGTGGGCCATCGATTCACCAGCGAAGGCGGCTTCGAGGTTCTGGATGGTGACCGAGGCGGGATCGTGGAAGGGGGTGCTCATGTTGGGCTCCTGGTTGTCTGTTGGACGATGGCTGCTGCGATGGGATGACTGTATGCCGCTGTGGCGAATATCGGAAGTCAATCAATGTGATTGTGTTGATAATGAAAAACTATGGAGCGTGGGGCTCAAGGGGGGCGTCCGTTCCGGTCGCGTCAGCGCAACGCCCCGATTCACGGGGGGAGCGGCCCCTACAATGGCCCGAGCTTTTCAGATGAAAGAATTGGGGTCATGACACAGCGCCGCC
>NZ_SCTN01000333.1 GCF_004297345.1 Aquabacterium sp.
TCAGCGGTACGTCGGGTTCATCTGACGCGAGACGATCACACCTGCACCGCAATATTCCAAGCCCTGGCTCGAAGAGCATCGGTTCAAGGAAATAAAAACAACCACGAACGCGACGGACGAATCCATTCTACTTTCTATCGACGCGTTTGCCCGTGCAAATACATCGTGTTGAAGGGGTTCTTGCTGCGATCAAACCCTCAGATCAGGTGGCCGTCGCTGTCGAGCGCCTGATCAAGTCGGGCGATCAGGTTGTCGATGTACTCGGGTGAGGGCAAGGCCGCCGCCTGCGCGGCTTGCGTTGCATCCGGTGCGGCATCTTGTTTGGCGGGTGCGGCAGGGCGCTCTGTCAGCATGTACGCCAGGTTCAGCGCGGACAGCACGGCGATGCGCTCACGCGCCTTGAGCTTGCCGCTGTCGCGGATGGCGCACATTTCGCGGTCCACCTGGTGCACGGCTTCCTTGAGGCGTTCTTCCCCGCCTTCAGGGCAACCCAGCAGGTAGCTCTGGCCCATGATGGAAACTTCAATCTGCTTCATGCGTGTCCGGCCTCGTGTCAGTCTTCAGAATGGGGCGCCTCATCGTGCCCCTCGGCTGCGTCGCCTGGGTGGACGGGCAGCTTGTCGATCAGGGCGTCGATGCGGGCGCGGGCAGCCGACAGCCTGGCGCGCAGGGAGTCACGCTCCTGGGCCGTGATGGCCACTTGCTGCTGCAACAACGCATTGGTGCGGTGCAACTCTTCGTGGCGCAACAACAGGCGCTCGATGCGGTCCGTGAGTTCGTCGATTCTGGACATGGGCGGATCGTGTTACCCACCCGGTTCGGTGGGGCCTTGTGGCTCTACAGCAGAACAATCATTGTAGGCGCCTTACAATGCGCCCCGTTGGTGCTCGCACTGGGGTTCGCCCGGTGCAGTTAAACGGGAAGCAAGAAGGCTTCGGTGTCCATGATGACGCCAGCCTGACTTGCGCTGCCCCCGCAACGGTCGGCGGTCGAGTCTTCGATGACTCAGCTTGCGTACTTCAACCACTGGTCACCTGAAAACGACTGGGAAGGTTTCGCGAGTTGCACCGCCTAGCCCGGATACCGGCCGACAGGGGATGAGGCGTGGCCGTCGATGGCCCGCCTTGTCATTTCGCTCGTGGTCTGCGGGGACGCTGACCGGGGCATTTGATCTGTCTGTTTTCATCATGTTGTTTCTGAACTCGGTGCGTGTGGCACCCGGGGTGCGTTCGGCTTTGGCCGTGGCGCTGGTGTCGGTTTGCGGTACGCCTTCCATGGCGGCAGAGTCGGGCGAGGAGGGCTTGCCCCCCGTTGTCGTGACGGCAACGCGAACACCCACTCGCATCAATCAGTTGTCGGCGGACGTGTCGGTCATCGACAGAGCCCAAATCGATGCTGCCACTGGCAGAAGCCTGGCCAGTCTGTTGAGCGATGCGCCAGGGGTTCAGATCGCCACGAATGGCGGCCTGGGTAAGACAAGCAGTATTTTTGTGCGCGGTGGGGATTCGAAGCAGACGGTCTTGTTGATTGACGGCGTCCGCTATGGTTCAGCGACGACTGGCGGCCCGTCTCTGGACAACATTCCGCTGGATCTGATTGATCACATCGAGATCGTGCGGGGGCCGCTGGCTTCCTTGTATGGTGCCGATGCGGCCTCTGGCGTGATCCAGGTCTTCACGCGCAAGGGGACCGCTACGTTGACGCCGTCCGCCTCGGTGACGCTGGGATCCGAGCGTTTCCATTCAGAGTCCGTCGGTTTGACCGGATCTCATGGGGGCTGGAGCTATGGCATTCAGGCCAACGATACGGGCACGGCAGGATTCAGTTCAACCAACTCGCGTGCCGGCGCGAGCACGTTCAACCCCGACAGAGACGGCTTTGTGCAGCAATCCCTGTCCTTGAATCTGGGGCTGGCACTGATCGACTCGTGGCGGCTGGATGGCAATGTGCTGCGCTCATCTGGTGTCAGCTGGTTTGATGATGGTGTGGCGGCCACGGGCTCGACACCCAATACCAACAGCGACATGACATCGTCCGTAAGCGGACTGACCTTGAGTGGCAAGCCGATGGCCAACTGGAAGACATCCTTCAAGGCAGCCTTGACCGAGGACGTCTCCGATGTGACTGTAGCGAACAAGAGTTACTACATCAGTCGCATCGCCACGCAACAAAAGACATTGGCGTGGGAGAACCAGATCTCGACAGAGGTCGGGCAAGTGTTGGTGGCTTTTGAACACCTGCGCCAAAGCGTTGACAACTCGACCACCATTTTTGATGTCAAGCAGCGGACCATCGAGTCATTGGTCCTGGGGCTCAACGGCAACAGCGCGCAGACTGATTGGCAACTCAGTACCCGTGGTGATCGCAATTCGCAGTACGGCACCGAGTGGACGGGCAACCTGGGCGGCGGCCTGCATTGGGGCGAGGCCCTGCGACTGGGTGGGTCCGTTGGCACCAGCTATGTGGCGCCATCATTCAATCAACTTTATTGGCCTAATTACGGCAGCCCTGATCTCAAGCCGCAGCATGGTCTGAATCGTGAGGTGAACCTGTCTTGGGACAATGGGTCGGAGTCCGCCAAGCTCACGCGCTATGACAACCGGATTCACGATTTTCTGTTGACCGGCCTGACTGCCGCCAGCAATGTGGATGGCGTGCGTCTGGCAGGATGGACGCTGACCGGTGGGGTCAACGAAGCCTTGTCCTTTGGTCGTTGGTTTGCTTCGGGTAGCCTGGATTGGCTGGATGCCCACAACATGGCCGACGGCAAGAAACTCGTGAGACGTGCCAGTCGCTTTGCCTCGGCGCGTTCAGGACTTGAGCTCGGAAGCTGGTCGTATGAGTTGAACGTGAAAACGTCGAGTGGTCTGCCAGATACGTACTCGTATCCGGCCCTCGATGTTCGACTGCCTGGCTATGCAATCTGGGGGGCTGCCGTGAATTGGGCTGTCGCGCCCAACTGGAAACTGGCGCTGCGTGCTGACAACCTGGGCAACAGGGCGTACGAGAATGTGTACGGTTTCAATCAGCCAGGTAACCAGTACTTCCTGACCTTGTCGTACTCGCCCAAATAACGCCTCCAAATAACGCCTGAACAAGGGCGCACAGCCATGAGCAAGTTGTCGTCACATCATCTCATCGTCGGTGGCCAGCGCAGCGGCAAATCCGGCCATGCTGAAAGGCTGGCGCGGCAATGGCTGGCTGCGTCTGATCACCATGCGGTGACGGTGGTGGCGACGGCCACGGCTTGGGATGACGAAATGCGGGATCGCATTGCGCAGCATCAAGCCGATCGGCCTGCAGGCTTCATGACGGTCGAGGAGCCGCTTGATCTGGCTGCGGTGCTGCAGACGCAGGCCAGTTCAGGCCGGCTCTTGCTGGTGGATTGCCTGACGCTGTGGCTGACCAATTGGCTGATGCCGGCCAAAGGGCAACCCGATCTGGTCGCCTGGCATCGGCAGCGACAGGCCTTGCTGGATGGGCTGGCCAAGCTGCCTTCGCCCGTGGTGTTCATCTCCAATGAGGTGGGGTGGGGTGTGGTGCCCTTGTCCAGCGAGGTGCGGGCATTTGTGGACGAGTTGGGGCGCTTGAATCAGGATGTGGCGCGTTGCTGCGGTCAACTGACCTTGATGGTGGCGGGGCAGGCCTGGTCCAGGCCCGTCGAGGTAGCCGACCTATGAAGGGCGTCTTGTGATGATCTTCCTGCGACGGTGCGCGCGCGCGGTGCTGGCTGCCTTGCTGTTCTTGTGGGCGCTGCTGACTCATGCGGCCATCACGGTGGTGGATGATCGTGGTGTCGCTGTGAGCCTGCCTGCCTCGCCGCAGCGCATCGTGAGCTTGTTGCCCTCCTTGACCGAGACTGTGTGCGAGTTGGGTGCCTGTGCCAGGATCGTGGGCACGGATCGGTATTCCAATTTCCCGGCTTCGGTGCGGGCACTGCCCAAGACCGGCGGCCTGGATGATGCCAATGTCGAGATGATCGTGGCGCTCAAGCCCGATGTGGTGTTGCTGGCCATGTCCGCGCGCGTGACGGACAGGCTGGAGGCCATGGGCATCCGCGTATTGGCTTTGGAGCCCAAGACCTATGAAGATGTGCGCCGTGTGGCAGGCAAGGTGGCGCAGGCACTGGGGTTGAAGACGGAGGGCGAGGCCCTGTGGCGTCGCATGGAGCGCCAGATGCAGGAGGCTGCGGCCCTTGTGCCTGCTTCGGCCAAAGGCATGTCCGTGTATTACGAGGTGGACAGCGCACCTTATGCAGCAGGGGAGTCTTCATTCATCGGCTACAACCTGCATGCACTGGGCGTGAACAATATCGTGCCGAGCAAGCTGGGGCCTTTCCCGAAGCTGAATCCGGAGTATGTCGTGAGGGCGGATCCGCAGGTGATCATGTTGTCAGCCAGAAATGCACCGGGCTTGTCTTCTCGGCCAGGCTGGGACCGTATTCGGGCCATCCGCGATAAACGCATTTGCGCCTTCACGCCCGAGCAAGGCGATGTGCTGTCTCGCCCAGGACCCCGCATGGGTGAGGCTGCGCGCATTCTGGCTTTGTGCCTGAGGGATGTCGCCGTGCCGGGAGGTGGGCGTTGAGAGTCGCATCGGGCATCGGATTTTTACTGCTGGCATCGCTGTTGATGCTGGTTCTGGGTGTGGCCGTGGGCAGCACGGGCTGGTCGCCGCCGTGGTTGGCGAGCGAGGATGCGGTTCATTGGCAGATCGTCTGGGATATCCGTGCACCGCGCTGTCTTGGTGCCTGGTTGGCCGGGGCTTTGCTGGGCCTGGGGGGGGCCGTGGCGCAAGGTGTTTTTCGCAACCCCTTGGCTGACCCCTATCTGCTGGGCAGTTCATCGGGTGCTGCGCTGGGTGTGGCTGGTTTCCTGGCGTTCGCGGGCGTGTCGCCCACTTCTACCTTTTTGTTGATTCGCCTTGGCATCACGGGCGCAGCCTTTATCGGCGCTGTGGCTGCTGTGGCCCTGACCTTGCTGCTGGCCCGCGGTGTGGAGCACACCCTGCGCTTGCTGCTCGCGGGCGTGGTGGTGGGGGTGGTGCTGGGTGCCCTCAGCGCCCTGACCATCCTGATGGCGCCTGACATCATGCGCGCCATGCAGGCCTTCATGCTGGGAACCACCGGCTTCCTCGGTTGGAGCAGCGTGATGCTGATGTGTCCGATATTGATCGTGACCCTGGCGCTGGCCTGGTCCGCCAGCAGGGCGCTGGACGCGATCAGCCTGGGTGATACAGCGGCACGCAGCCTGGGTGTTCGCCTGGCTGCTGTGCGAGGCATGCTGGTGGGTGTCATGGCCTTGGCAACCGGCACCGCCGTGGCGCAGGCGGGCCTGATCTCGTTTCTGGGGCTGGTGGCGCCACATCTGGTTCGCAGCCGCGTGCAAACGACGCACGGGCCTTTGCTGTTGCTGTCTGCGCTGACTGGCGGCGTCTTGCTTCTGGCCGCAGACATCCTCGCGCGTTGGGTGCTGGCTCCGCAGGAGCTGCCGGTGGGCGTCTTGACCGCCGTATTGGGTGGCGGTTACTTGCTGTGGCGCATGCGGCGCATGGGAGGCGCTTCGTGAGCATCCTCCAGGCAGACATTCGATCCGTACACATGGCAGGACGCTGCATCTTGCACAGCGTGCAATTGCGTCTGGCTGCTGGTCGATGGACGGCGGTGGTGGGCCCCAATGGCGCAGGCAAGTCCACCTTGTTGCGCACGTTGGCTGGTCTGCAGGTTTGCGATGGGCAGGTGCGTTTGAAAGATCGGCCGCTGCAGGATTGGCGGGCCAAGGAGCGGGCTCGCCATCTGGCGTGGCTGGGCCAGACCGAGAGCGGTGCCGATGACCTGCTCGCCCGGGACGTGATCATGCTGGGCCGTTTGCCGCATCAAGCCTGGTTGGCGCCGCCCAGTCAAGCTGATCATGCAGCGGCAGAGCAGGCGATGTGGCAAACACAGTGCTGGGCGTGGCGTGATCGCCCGATGGGCCAGCTCTCTGGTGGTGAGCGCCAGCGCGTCTTGTTGGCTCGGGCGCTGTGCGTCCAGGCCGAGGTGCTGATGATGGATGAGCCGCTGGCGCATCTGGACCCACCTCATCAGGCGGACTGGCTGGAGATTGTTCGCACTTTGCGCGATGGCGGCACCACCGTTGTCAGTGTGCTTCATGAGTTGAACATGGCCTTGCATGCGGATGACCTCGTCATCGTGAATCAAGGGCAGGTCGTGCATCATGGGGCAGCTGATGATCCCTTGACGCAGTCCGCATTGGTCCGGGTCTTTGATGGGCGCATTGCCCTGCACCGGGTAGCGGACCAATGGGTGGCCATGCCTTGTGCGGCGCCTACTTTGAGCAGGACATCGACATGAGCCATCACAGTACCGTGCATTGCCCCGCCATGCTCGTGAGCGCGCCGGCCTCCGGGCAAGGCAAGACCACGGCGACGGCTGCGCTGGCACGCTGGCATCGACAGCAAGGGCGACGCGTGCGGGTGTTCAAGGCGGGCCCTGATTTTCTTGACCCCATGATGCTGGCGCAGGCCAGCGGCCATCCTGTCTATCAACTGGACTTGTGGATGGGCGGCGAAGCGCATTGCCGCGAACTGCTCTGGCAGGCCGCGCAAGAGGCCGATCTGATCCTGGTCGAAGGGGTGATGGGCCTCTACGATGGGATGAGTTCCAGCGCCGATCTGGCCATGCAGTTGGGCTTGCCCGTCATGGCTGTGATCGATGGCTCGGCGATGGCGCAGACCTTTGGTGCGATTGCCTATGGCCTGGCACATTACCGGCCGGGCCTGCAACTGGCGGGTGTTCTGGCCAACCGCGTGGGCAGTGACACGCACGCCCAAATGCTCAAGGAAAGCCTGCCGGAGGGCATGAAGTGGTTCGGTGCCTTGCCGCGTGACGAGGCCATGGGCATGCCCTCGCGCCATCTGGGCCTGGTGCAGGCAGAAGAAGTGGCCGATCTGGATGCCCGCCTGGATCGTGCGGCGCAGGCCCTGGGGTGCCTGGCGTCGGACATGCCTCAGCCGGTTGCGTTTGAACGCAGCCCTCTGCCGGTTGAACAGCAGGTACCGGCGCACGTTTTGGACGGCGTGACCATCGCCGTGGCGCGTGATAAAGCGTTTGCCTTTCTGTATCACGCCAACATCGCGACCTTGGAGGCGATGGGTGCGAAGGTGCGCTTCTTTTCTCCTTTGCATGACCAGGCCTTGCCTGAGGCGGACGCCTTGTATCTGCCGGGCGGTTATCCCGAGTTGCACTTGAGCCGCTTGAGCGCCAACGTGAGCATGCGCGACGCCATTGCTCGCCACCATGCGCAAGGCAAACCCATCGTGGCTGAATGCGGCGGCATGCTGGCGCTGCTCGACGGCCTGACCGATCACGAAGGGCATCGCGCAGCCATGTGGGGTTTGCTGCCCGGTGAGGCCGCCATGCAAAAGCGGCTGGTGAACCTGGGCTTGCACGCAGCCGATCTGCCAGAAGGCACGGTCAGGGGGCACACGTTCCACCATGCCAGCATGACTTCACCGCTGGCGCACCATGCCAGCACCAAGGCGCAGCGTTTCAACGGTCAGCCTGAAGCCATCTACCAGGAGGGGCGTTTGCATGCGTCCTTCTTGCATCTTTACTTTCCCTCCCATCCCACAGCCGTGGCGGGCCTGTTTGCCCCTACGCGCTGACGTACATCCGAACGGAGTTCCTCATGGAAATCGAAAAGCCCCCAGTGGACCGCCAGGTCGAGAAGCCTGCAGGTGAACGTCGCGGCCTGATCATCATCAACACAGGCGACGGCAAGGGCAAGAGCACCGCAGCGTTCGGCCTGGCTTTGCGCGCCCATGGTCGCGGCAAGGCCGTCAAGATCTATCAGTTCATGAAGGTGCCGAGCGCCCGCTTTGGCGAACACCGCATGTTCGAGCAACTCGGTGTGGCCATTGAAGGCCTGGGTGACGGCTTCAGCTGGAAGAGCAAGGACCTCGAACGCTCGGGGCAGTTGGCCCGTGATGGATGGGAGCGTGCTGCCGCCACGATCATGGCGGGCGAGCACTTCATGGTTGTGCTCGATGAGATCACGTATCCATTGCGATACGGCTGGCTGGATCTGGAGGCTGTGTTGAAGGTCTTGCGTGAGCGCCCTTCGCATGTGAACGTGGTGCTGACCGGCCGTGGCGCACCGCTGGAACTGGTCGACCTGGCCGACACCGTGACCGAGATGACGCTGATCAAACACCACTACAACGCCGGCGTGCCGGCACAACGCGGCATCGAGGACTGAGCGCTGCATGGGCTGGATTCTGGCGAGCATGCTGGCCGTGCTGGTGGCTTTGTGGATAGACCGCCGCTTGGGCGAGCCGCCGGTGTGGGCCCATCCGGTGGTGGCCATGGGGCGCTACCTGGGTCTGATCGGGCCTTTGTTGACGCAGTTGCCTGCGCAGTTGGCATGGCTGGGCGGCGTGATGGCCTGGAGCCTGGGGGCTTGCCTGGTGCTGGCGCTGGCCCTGGGGGCCGAGATGGCCTGGCACTGGTTCGTGTCTGCGTTGGCCTGGCCTTTCTGGCCTTCGGTCATCCTGGCAGGCCTGGGGCTGGGGGTGGTGCTCAAGCCCATGCTGGCCTGGCGCATGTTGCATGAAGAAGTCCGCCTGGTGGAGCAGGCCTTGGCGCAATCCTTGTCGGCAGGGCAGGCCCGCTTGAGCCGTCTGGTCAGCCGCGATGTGCAGCAGCTGGACGAAGTGCGTGTCAGAGAAAGCGCCATCGAATCCTTGGCCGAGAACCTCAACGACTCGCTTGTCGCGCCCTTGTTCTGGTTTGCCTTGCTGGGCTTGCCTGGTGCGGCGCTGTACCGGTTCGCGAATACGGCAGACGCCATGTGGGGCTATCGGGGCCGCTACGAATGGGCGGGGAAGTGGGCGGCCAAGGTGGATGACTTCTTGTCCTGGGTGCCGGCGCGCTTGACGGCGATGCTCTTGTGCGCGGCGGCAGGCACGTGGCCCGGCTTGGCGCGCATGAGGGCGCAGGCGCGGCGAACGCCATCGCCCAACGGCGGATGGCCCATGGGGACCATGGCTTTGCTTCTGGGGGTGAGCCTGCGCAAGCCCGATGTCTATGCCTTGAATGAACAGGGCAGACCTCCTGAGGCTGCACATACCAGCGTGGCCCTGGCCACGGCTGGCAAGGCTGTGGGATGGGTCGCGGCCTTGGTCATGTTGATGATGGCTCAGCCCATCATGCTGAGATGGCAGGCGTGATGGACATCAGTCAAGGGCAACATGGTGGGCCGGACATCGGCTTGCCGATCACCTGGGACTTCTCCAGCAATGCCAGCTCGGTGCCCATGCCGCCAGCCTTGCAGGACAGCTTGTTGACGGCAGACCGCAGCCTGTATCCCGAACCGACCTATGTGGCGCTTCGTCAATCACTGGCCATGTGGCATGGTGTGCATGGTGTGCATGGTGTGGATATGGCGCGTGTGGTGCCCACGGCTGGCAGCAGCGAGGGCATACGTCGCCTGACGCTGGCGGCCTTCCTGGCAGGTTGCCGTCAGGTGTATGTGCCCCAGCCTGGTTATGGGGACTACCGCCTTGCGGCTCAGGCGCTGGGCATGACGGCGACACCGCTTTCGCTGCTTGATGATGTGCCCGAGGATGCCTTGGATGGCGCGGCAGATGGCGCACCGGTTTTGCTGTGGTTG
>NZ_SCTN01000334.1 GCF_004297345.1 Aquabacterium sp.
CAAGGTATTTGACTGGTCCCTGTTGCCAAAACAGCTGCCCACACCCATGATCCTCTCAGGTGGTTTGAACCTGGAGAACGTCAAGGATGGGGTCATCAGCTTGAGGCCGTGGGCCGTGGATGTGAGTTCTGGCGTGGAAGCAGCCAAGGGCATCAAGGATGCCGCGCTGATGCGCCAGTTCTGTCAGGCCGTGCGGGCGGCCGATCGGCAATGTGCCGAAGCCGCGTGAGGGCGGAGCCTGCACCTGCAAGGGTGTTGCGCCGCGTGGTGAGTTCAATGAGAGTGACATGCTGAAATACGACCAGCCCGATGCCAAGGGCCACTTTGGGCCTTACGGCGGCACCTTTGTCTCCGAGACCCTGATTTATGCCCTGGATGAACTGAAGAACGTCTACGAGCACTATCGCCACGATGCGGACTTCCAGGCCGAGTTCCGCCGTGAACTCAAGCACTTCGTGGGCCGCCCCAGCCCGATCTACCACGCTGACCGCCTGAGCCGGGAAGTGGGTGGTGCGCAGATCTATTTCAAGCGCGAAGACCTCAACCACACGGGCGCGCACAAGATCAACAACGTGATCGGCCAGGCGCTGCTGGCCAAGCGCATGGGCAAGCCCCGTGTGATCGCTGAGACCGGTGCCGGCCAGCACGGTGTGGCCACGGCCACCATCTGCGCGCGCTACGGTCTGGAGTGCGTGGTCTACATGGGTGCCGAAGACGTGAAGCGCCAGTCGCCCAACGTCTACCGCATGCACCTGCTGGGCGCCAAGGTCATCCCGGTTGAATCCGGCAGCAAGACCCTGAAAGACGCGCTCAACGAAGCCATGCGCGACTGGGTCACCAACGTCGAGAACACCTTCTACATCATCGGTACGGTGGCGGGCCCCAGCCCTTATCCGGCCATGGTGCGTGATTTCCAGAGCGTCATCGGCGAAGAGTGCCTGCAGCAGATGCCCGAGATGATCGGTCGCCAGCCTGATGCCGTGGTCGCCTGCGTGGGCGGTGGCAGCAATGCCATGGGCATTTTCTATCCTTACATCCCGCACGAAGGCGTGCGCCTGATCGGCGTGGAAGCGGCCGGCGAAGGCTACGAGAGTGGCAAGCACTCCATGTCGCTGCAAAAGGGCGTGCCGGGCGTGCTGCATGGCAACCGCACCTACCTGCTGCAGGATGAGAACGGCCAGATCACCGAGACGCACTCCATTTCGGCCGGCCTGGACTACCCTGGCGTGGGCCCCGAGCACGCGTACCTGAAAGACATCGGTCGTGCTGAATACGTGGGCATCACCGACAAGGAGGCGCTGGAAGCCTTCCACCGCATGTGCCGTACCGAAGGCATCATCCCGGCGCTGGAGTCCAGCCATGCCGTGGCCTATGGCATGAAGCTGGCCGCGACCATGCGCCCTGATCAGCATGTGCTGGTCAACCTGTCTGGCCGTGGCGACAAGGACATCGGCACCGTGGCCGACCTGAGCGGCGCGGAGTTCTACTGCCGCCCCTCCTGCCGTGGTCAATCCGTGAAGGGCGGTGCAGCATGAGTGCCGTGACCCGATTGGACAAGACCTTCGCCACGCTGAAGGAACAAGGCCGCAAGGCGCTGATCCCCTACATCACCTGCGGCGATCCCTTCCCCGAGAAGACGGTCGAGCTGATGCTGGCCATGGCCGATGCCGGCGCCGACGTGATCGAGCTGGGTGTGCCTTTCTCTGATCCGATGGCCGACGGCCCCGTGATCCAGAAGGCAGCCGAGCGCGCCTTGCTCAAGGGCATCTCGCTGACCCACGTGCTGGCCGACGTGAAGGCCTTCCGCGCGAAGAACGCGGACACGCCCGTCGTGCTGATGGGCTACGCCAACCCGATCGAATGTTATGACCTGCGCCACGGTGCGGGCAGCTTTGTGCGTGATGCCAAGGCAGCCGGCGTGGATGGCGTGCTGGTGGTCGATTACCCGCCTGAAGAGTGCCAGGAGTTCGCTGCCCGCTTGAAGGCGGCCGATCTGGCCCCCATCTTCCTGCTGGCGCCGACGTCCTCCGAGCAGCGCATGGCCGATGTGGGCCGTGTGGCGGCTGGTTATGTGTATTACGTGTCGCTCAAGGGCGTGACGGGTGCTGGTCACCTGGACACCGCTGCCGTGGCCGACATGGTGCCCCGCATCCGCCAGCACGTGAGCGTGCCGGTGGGCGTGGGTTTTGGTATCCGTGATGCAGCGACTGCCAAGGCGGTGGCTGCTGTGTCGGACGCCGTCGTGATCGGTTCGCGCATCGTCCAGTTGCTGGAAGCGCAGACCCCGGACACGGTGGTGGCTGCCGGGCGTGATTTCATCGCTGAAATCCGTGCGGCCCTTGATTCCTTGAAAGGCTGAACATCATGAGTTGGCTCGAAAAACTGCTGCCCCCGAAGATTCAACCGACCGACCCTGCAGAGCGTCGTTCGGTGCCGGAAGGGCTGTGGGTCAAGTGCCCGTCTTGTGAAACGGTGCTCTACAAGAACGACCTGGAAGCCAATGTGAACGTGTGCCCCAAGTGCGGCCACCATCACCGCATTGGCGCGCGTGCTCGCCTGGACGCTTTCCTGGATGCCGAAGGCCGCTATGAGTTGGGCCAGGAAGTGCTGCCGGTTGATGCGCTGAAGTTCCGCGACAACAAGAAGTACCCCGATCGCCTCAAGCAAGGTATGGAAGCCACTGGCGAGACCGATGCCCTGATCGTGATGGGCGGCTCGGTGCACAGCATCCCTGTGGTGGCAGCCTGCTTCGAGTTCGACTTCATGGGCGGTTCGATGGGCTCCGTGGTGGGCGAGCGCTTTGTGCGCGGCGTCGAGGCTGCGGTCGATCAGAAGACCCCGTTCATCTCGTTCACTGCAACGGGCGGCGCCCGCATGCAGGAAGGCCTGCTGAGCTTGATGCAGATGGCCAAGACCAATGCCGCCTTGACCCGCCTGGCCAAGGCCAAACTGCCCTACATCAGCGTGTTGACCGACCCGACCATGGGTGGCGTGTCGGCCTCGTTCGCCTTCATGGGCGATGTGGTGATCGGTGAGCCCAAGGCCCTGATCGGCTTTGCTGGCCCCCGTGTGATCGAGAACACCGTGCGTGAAGTGCTGCCTGAAGGCTTCCAGCGCGCCGAGTTCCTGATGCAAAAGGGTGGTTTGGACATGATCATCGATCGCCGGGAACTGCGCATGGCAATTGCGCGCCAGTTGGCGATCCTGACGCGTCAACCAGCGGATGCGGTGGCTGCCTGATGGTGTGATGTCTCCATGAGCCAGCAGGTGGTTTGCGCCCTGAATTGACCCCAGGCCAGCAAACGGATCCATCTGGTTTCAACATGCGGGCTGCGCTTGGATGCAGCCCGTTTTGTTTTTTGTTTGTTCGATTGTTTTCCCTGTCTGCGCCCCCACGTGGTCGAGATTCCCATGAGCCAGCCTACTGACATCACCGCCTCTGCCCCTCGCACCCTGGATGCCTGGTTGTCGCACTGCGAGCGCCTGCACCCGGTCACCATCGACATGGGCCTGGAGCGCGTCGGGCAGGTCTGGCAGCGCACCGGCATCACGCTGGGCACGCCGATGGGCCGCGAAGACGATGGGCTGGATGGCCCTGTGGTGTTCACGGTGGCGGGTACCAATGGCAAGGGCTCGACCTGCGCCATGCTCGAAGGCATCTTGCTGAACGCCGGCTTCAAGACGGGCGTGTACGGCTCGCCGCATCTGGTGCATTTTGAAGAGCGCTGCCGCATCATGGGCGAGCCGGTCAATGCGGCCGATCTGGTGCCCCATTTCGAGGCCATTGAGGCGGCTCGGGGCGATACCGCGCTCACGTATTTCGAGTTTACGACCCTGGCCATCCTGCGTTTGCTGGCCACCTCCGGCCTGGATGCCGTCATCCTGGAAGTGGGGTTGGGCGGGCGCCTGGACGCCGTCAACGTCATCGACACTGACTGCGCCGTGATCACCAGCATCGATCTGGATCACATGGATTACCTCGGGCCGGATCGCGAGTCCATCGGGCGCGAGAAGGCCGGCATCATGCGGGCAGGGCGCCCTGCGGTGGTGTCCGATCCTCAGCCGCCGCAAAGCGTGGTCGATCACGCTGCGCAATTGGGCGTCGATCTGTGGCTGTTCGGGCGTGATCACAACTACGCGGGTGACCGCCAGCAGTGGTCCTGGGGTGGGCGCAATAAGCGCTTCAACGGCATGGCCTATCCGGCCTTGCGCGGCGCCAATCAGTTGCTCAATGCATCAGGCGTGCTGTCAGCGCTGGAGGCCATGCGCAACCGGCTGCCAGTATCGGCGCAAGCGGTGCGTACCGGTCTGGCCACGGTCGAGCTGCCAGGGCGATTCCAGATCATCCCGGGGCAACCTACCTTGATCCTGGATGTGGCCCATAACCCGCATGCCACCGCGACGCTGGCTGCCAACCTGGACCAGATGGGCTTCTTCCCGCGCACGCATGCCGTGTGGGGCGCCATGGCCGACAAGGATGCAGCCGGCATGATCACCAAGTTGCGCCCGCTGGTGGACGCCTGGTATTGCTGCGATCTGCCTACTGCGCGTGCGGCCACGGCCGAGCAACTGAAGCAGGCCATCGAAGCAGAAATCGCAGCGAAACCTCTGGCCACGGCACCGAAAGCGACAGTTTCTGCCCACGCCGATCCGATGGCCGCTCTCAAGGCGGCGCTGGCCGCAGCGGACCCCACGGATAGAATCGTGGTCTTTGGGTCGTTCTATACCGTAGGCGGCGTGTTGCATGAGGGCTTGCCCAAGCTGAATGCGCCTCACATGCCTGCTGCCTGATCAACCCGTCGCCCTTCTTTCACCCCAAGCACCGAGCATGCCGCTGCCTTCGTTTTTCCAGCGCTTCAGTCGAAAGTCCTCCTCGGGCCAGGGGGCGTCCGACGCTGTGCCGCTGACGCCATCTGACGTAGAGGCCACACGGGCCCGCGCGCGGCGCCGTCTGGTGGGCATGGTGGTGCTGGTGGGCGCTGGCGTGATCGGTTTCCCCTGGTTGTTCGAGACCCAGCCGCGTTCCATGTCGCCGGACGTGCAGATCGTGCAGGGCGCCAGCGAGGGCGGCGATGTGCAGATCAGTGGCGTGGCGCCAGCGCGTTCGCCTCGTAGCGTGGCGGGCCGGGTGGCCGTGTCCAATATTGTTGAGCCTTCGGCGCCAACTGCAGTTCAGGAAGAGCCGGCACCAGCGACGGCGGCCGGCCAGCGTCGTGCCGAACCGGTCGAGCAGGTGGTGGATGAGCCGGTGCCGAGAGCGGCGGCCTCTCGTCCGGCTGAAGCGCCCAAAGCGGTTGCCAAGCCCGCGAGCAAGCCCGTTGAGAAGCAGGCCGACAAACCCGCAGCCAGGCCTCAGGTGAAAGACGCCGCCAAAGACAGTGCCAAGGACAGCGCGAAGGACAAGGCCAAAGACGCGCCCAAAGTGGCCGCGAAGGACAAGGATGGCAGCAAGCCGGCATCAGGCAAGGACGCCCCCAAGGCTTCTGCCAAGGAAGTAGCCAAAGCCCCCGCCAAGGCGGACAAACCGGCTGACAAGCCCGCCGACAAGGACAAGACCTCGACCCGCTACGTCGTGCAGTTCGGCGCCTTCGCCGACGTGAACACCGCACACGAAGCGCGCATGAAGGTCGAACGTCTGGGGCTCAAGACCTACACCCAGCAGGTGGACACACCTGCCGGTAAACGCATTCGTGTCCGCATGGGCCCTTACGCAGACAAGGCCGAGGCCGACAAAGCCATGGCCACGATGCGCAAGGCCGGCTTGACCGGCGCCATCCTGACTTTGTGATCGACCCGAGCAGAACCGAAGGACGCACAAGGTGGACGGTGTGACCGAGACGGGGGCCTATGCCTGGACCCTGCCTGACCTGATCTTGCTGGTCGGGCTGGGCCTGTCGATGGTGGTGGGTGCCTGGCGTGGCCTGGTGACGGAAATGCTGTCCCTGGCGGGCTGGGGCGTGTCGTATTTTCTGGCGCAGTGGTTTGGCTCCGAGATGGGCCAGGTGCTGCCGATTGGTCAAACCGGGGAGCGCCTGAACGTGCTGGCCGGGATGATCGTGGTTTTTGTCCTCGCCTGGCTGGGGTGGGCCCTGATATCGTGGGCGATTACCCAGGTGGTGAGGGCCTCGGCATTGAGCGCGCCTGATCGTGTGCTGGGTGCGGGATTTGGATTGATGCGCGGCGTGGTCGTGGCGCTGGTGGTCGTGACCCTGGTGGGCATGACACCGGTGGCCAAGTGGCCGAGCTGGCAGGCATCGCGCGGTGTCGCGTGGATGCAGGTGATTTTGAAGGGGCTTCGCCCCGTGTTGCCCGAGCAGGTGATCAAGTTCCTGCCCGAGCAGCCATCCGATTTTTGAGTTTTGATTTGCAAGAGGTGAACCATGTGCGGCATCGTTGGTGTGATTTCCAAGACGCCTGTCAATCAACTGATCTATGACGCGCTGTTGCTGTTGCAGCACCGTGGCCAGGACGCAGCCGGCATCGTGACGGCAGGTCCTGATGCGCACGGTCGCAAGTTCTTCATGCACAAGGCGCGCGGGATGGTGAAGGACGTCTTCCGTACCCGTGACATGCGAGCCCTGCCGGGCACCGCCGGTCTGGGCCAGGTGCGTTACCCGACAGCAGGCAATGCCTTCAACGAAGAAGAGGCCCAGCCTTTCTATGTGAACGCACCTTTTGGGCTGGTGCTGGTGCACAACGGCAACCTGACGAACGCCCATGCCCTGCGCAAGGAGCTGTTCGACATCGACCGCCGCCACCTCAACACCGACAGCGACACCGAAGTGCTGCTCAACGTGTTCGCCCACGAGCTGGAACTGGCAGGCCGTGAGCTGCCGCTGACGCCTGCTGCCGTGTTCACAGCCGTGCGCGCCGTGCACAAGCGCATCAAGGGCTCTTACGCCGTGATCTGTCTGATCGCGGGTTACGGCCTGGTCGCCTTCCGCGACCCGTTTGGCATTCGCCCCATGTGCTACGGCGAGGCCGATCTGCCGGAAGGCCGTGAAGTCATGGTGGCCAGCGAGTCAGTCGCCCTGGAAGGTACGGGCCACCGTTTGGTGCGTGATGTGGCACCGGGCGAAGCGCTGTTCATTGACCTGGACGGCGTCGTGCATGCCCAGCAGTGCGCCGAGAACCCCGTGCTCAACCCCTGCATGTTCGAGTACGTCTACCTGGCCCGTCCGGACTCCGTCATTGATGGTGTATCGGTCTACCAGGCCCGACTGGAAATGGGTGAGACCCTGGCGCAGCGCGTGGTCTCGACCATGCCGCCATCCGAGATCGACGTGGTCATTCCCATTCCCGAATCCAGCCGTCCGTCTGCCATGCAACTGGCTCAAAAGCTGGGTAAGCCCTACCGCGAAGGCTTCGTCAAGAACCGCTACGTGGGCCGCACCTTCATCATGCCGGGTCAGGGCGCGCGCAAGAAGTCGGTACGTCAAAAGCTCAATGCCATCGGGCTGGAGTTCAAGGGCCGCAACGTGCTGCTGGTCGATGACTCCATCGTGCGCGGCACCACCTCCAAGGAAATCGTGCAGATGGCCCGTGAAGCCGGCGCCAACAAGGTGTACCTGGCATCGGCTGCGCCACCTGTGCGCTTTCCCAATGTATACGGCATCGACATGCCTACCAAGGCCGAACTGGTGGCTCATGGCCGCACGCTGGAAGACATCCGCCAGATCATCGGCGCCGATGCGCTGATCTATCAGGATGTGGACGCGATGAAGAAAGTAGTGGCCAAGCTCAACCCGGCCATCAAGGGCTTTGAGGCGTCCTGCTTTGATGGCGTCTACATCACCGGTGACGTGAGCGCCGCTGACTTCGCTGCCATCGAATCGCAACGCCTGACGCAAAAGGGTGAGGATGACGCCTCCAACTCGCGCCTGGCTTTGCAGAACCGTCCTGACTGATTTCGGTCGATAGATAGAGAAGGCCGAGCCGCTTTGGCGGCCAGGCCGATAGGAGGCCGCATGGCCCAATCTGAACCCAAGAAAAAACTGCCGCGCAAAGCTCTGCCAGCCGATGCCCGCATCGAGACGCTGGCGGTGCGCGAAGGCCTGCCGGCTTCGCCATGGGGCGAGAACTCCGAGGCGCTGTTCCTGACCAGCAGCTTCACGCACCCCGATGCGGCCACGGCGGCGGCACGCTTTGCCAACGAAGAAGAAGCCTTCGTCTACAGCCGCTTCACCAACCCGACCACGATGATGTTCGAGCGCCGCCTGGCTGCCCTCGAAGGCACCGAGGCGGCGATTGGTACGGCCAGCGGCATGAGCGCCATCTTGCTGATGATCATGGGCCTGCTCAAGGCGGGTGACCATGTCATCTGCTCACGCAGCGTGTTTGGCGCCACCATCGTGCTGTTCGAACGCGAGTTCGGCAAGTTCGGTGTCGAGACCACCTTCGTGTCGCAAACCGATCTGAGCGAGTGGCGCGCCGCCGTCAAGCCCAATACCAAGCTGCTGTTTGCCGAGACGCCCAGCAATCCCTTGACTGAAGTCTGCGACATCCAGGCCCTGGCTGATATCGCCCACGCCAACGGCGCCTTGCTGGCCGTGGACAACTGCTTCTGCACGCCCGCCATTCAGCAACCCGTGAAGATGGGGGCTGACCTCATCATCCACTCCGGCACCAAGTACCTGGACGGCCAGGGCCGTGTGCTGGCCGGTGCCATCTGCGGAAGCGACAAGCTCATCAACGGCACCTTCATGCCCGTGATGCGTGGTGCAGGCATGAGCCTGTCACCCTTCAATGCCTGGATCGTGCTCAAGGGTCTGGAGACATTGGCCATCCGCATGGCGGCGCAAAGCGCCAATGCGATGAAGCTGGCCCAGTGGCTGGAGCAACAGCCTGCGGTCGACAAGGTCTACTACCCAGGCCTGCCCAGCCATCCTCAGCATGAACTGGCGATGAAGCAGCAAAACGGCTGCGGCGGTGCTGTGGTGTCCTTCACGGCCAAGGCCGGGCAGGGTGCCGATGCTGCAGCCTTGCGCAAGGCCGCCTTTCATGTGATCGATCACACCCAGTTGTGTTCCATCACTGCCAATCTGGGCGACACCAAGACCCTCATCACCCATCCGGCCAGCACCTCGCATGGCCGACTCGCCGAAGAGCAGCGCCTGGCTGCCGGCATCACCCAGGGCATGATCCGCATCTCGGTCGGCCTGGAACACATTGACGACCTCACGGCCGACCTGGCCCGTGGTCTTGACAGCTTGCACGTATGACACAAGTTCGCACCCGCTTTGCCCCGTCGCCCACCGGCTTCATCCACCTGGGCAATATCCGCTCGGCCCTGTATCCATGGGCCTTTGCGCGCGCCAACCAGGGCGTGTTCATCCTGCGCATCGAAGACACCGACGAAGAGCGCTCCTCGCAAGCCGCCGTGGACGTGATCCTGGAGGGCATGCAGTGGCTGGGCCTGAACCACGACGAAGGCCCGTTCTACCAAATGCAGCGCATGGACCGCTACAAGCAGGTCGTGCAAGAAATGCTGGACAAGGGCCTGATCTATCCCTGCTACATGTCCTCGGCTGAACTGGATGCTCTGCGTGAGCGCCAGATGGCCAACAAGGAAAAGCCGCGCTATGACGGCACCTGGCGTCCAGAGCCCGGCAAGACATTGCCGCCCGTGCCAGCAGGCGTGAAGCCCGTGCTGCGCTTCAAGAACCCGCAAGGCGGTTCGGTGGTGTGGGAAGACAAGGTCAAAGGCCGCATCGAAATCAGCAACGATGAACTTGATGACCTGGTGATCGCGCGTCCGGCTGCTGAAGGTTCCGATTCCATCGTGGGCACGCCCACCTACAACTTCTGCGTCGTCGTCGATGACATGGACATGGGTATCACGCACGTGATCCGCGGCGACGACCACGTCAACAACACGCCGCGCCAGATCAACATCCTGCGCGCCCTCGGCCAGGAGCCGCCTGTGTACGCCCATTTGCCCACCGTGCTCAACGAGCAAGGCGAGAAGATGAGCAAGCGCCATGGCGCCAAGGCCGTCACGCAATACCGTGATGAAGGCTATCTGGCCGATGCCATCGTGAACTACCTGGCCCGCCTGGGCTGGAGCCATGGCGACGACGAGATCTTCTCGCGCGCTCAGTTGGTCGAGTGGTTCAACCTGGATCACCTGGGCAAGAGCGCCGGCCAGTTCGACGAAGCCAAGCTGCGTTGGGTGGCCCAGCAGCACATGAAGACCGCCGATGACGCTCTGCTGGCCAAGCTGGTGAGTGAGCAGTGGGCCCAGCGCGGCGTGGCCGTGCCCGCTTCTTTGCAAGCTGGCGACAAGCTGCAAGCCATGTGCGCCTTGTTCAAGGACCGTTGCGCCACCACGGTGGAACTGGCCGACTGGCTGAACATGTACGTGGCCTCGGTGGCCGCACCAGCTGAAGAGCTGGCCGCGCAAGTGACCGATGCCGTCAAGCCCGCCATCGCCGCCCTAGCCACCCGCCTGGAAACGGCCGCGTGGGATAAGGCTGCCATCAACCAGGCCATCAAGGACACCATCGGCGAGTTCGGTATCAAGATGCCGCAACTGGCGATCCCTGTGCGCCTGCTGGTGTGCGGCCGTGCGCAGACGCCGTCTGTGGATGCCGTGCTGGCCTTGTTCGAGCGTGATGCCGTGATCCAGCGCCTGCGCGCCTGATCACTCAAATCGAACTATTTGCAGAAAATCGTTTAAAAAAAGCGTCACCTTGCGCAAAACGTAGAAATCGGTATATACTCTCAGTCTCGCTTGAACGACGCTTTGTTCGAAACAACAAAGCAGCCGGGCAACCCGAAGATGCAGATCGCAAGATCAAATTCATGAGGGGGTATAGCTCAGCTGGGAGAGCGCTTGCATGGCATGCAAGAGGTCAGCGGTTCGATCCCGCTTACCTCCACCAAACAGCCAAAAGCTGGAAGGTGGTCTGGTTGCAGTGTTGCCGAGTTGAGCGTCGATCAGGTTGTATGAAGGATTTAAGTCCCCTTCGTCTAGAGGCCTAGGACACCACCCTTTCACGGTGACTACAGGGGTTCGAATCCCCTAGGGGACGCCAAGTTTTGACAGCACTTGGCTGATCGCAAGATCAGCGCAGTTGTCAGGTTAGTTAAACCACTGCGGAGTGGTAGTTCAGTTGGTTAGAATACCGGCCTGTCACGCCGGGGGTCGCGGGTTCGAGTCCCGTCCACTCCGCCAAGCTCTTTAAATGAGCCTTGCTGGTGACACAGCAAAGTTCAAAAATGGAACAGTCTCGGTGCCGGTTTGGCGCCCTGCCGTAGTCGAAAGATACGATGGGGGTATAGCTCAGCTGGGAGAGCGCTTGCATGGCATGCAAGAGGTCAGCGGTTCGATCCCGCTTACCTCCACCATTAAATAGTGGCGTCAGGTTGGCACAGAGTCGGTTTCAGTTAGTTGTAGTTTCAGTCCCCTTCGTCTAGAGGCCTAGGACACCACCCTTTCACGGTGACTACAGGGGTTCGAATCCCCTAGGGGACGCCAAGTTTGACGGCGCTTGGATTGCATGTGCAATCGAAGTCGTCTGCCACTGCGGAGTGGTAGTTCAGTTGGTTAGAATACCGGCCTGTCACGCCGGGGGTCGCGGGTTCGAGTCCCGTCCACTCCGCCAAAAATGCAAAGCCCTGATGCGCAAGCGTCAGGGCTTTTTGCTTTGCGTCTTTTGCGTCTGGCAGGCTTCAGCGCGCGCGGGGGCACTCACGACAGACGAGGTCAACTTGAGCTTGGCAATTGAGAGGCAGCAGGGGGATTCAATCTCGGGGCAGGCAAGGTTGCGCCCTGGTTCGATAGCCACGTCCCCAGCAGGATCAAGCCGGTGCTGCCCACCATCGTCGCTGTGATGTGTTCATTCATGAACAGCGCACCCCACAGCATGCCAAACACGGGGATCAGAAAGGTCACGGTCAGGGCCCGACTGGCGCCGACGCGGTCGATCAGCCTGTAAAAAATGAGATACGCGACGCCGGTACACACCAAGGTCAGTGCGATCAGTGCCAGCCAGGCTTGATGTGGCACGCTGCTCCAGGCTGCCGCGGTGACAAGGCCTGCAGGTGTCGCGGTATGGGCAGCCGGCGGTCCGACCCACAAGGCCGGCGCCATCAGCACGACGCTGGCCATGGTCAGCGTGCCCGCGCAGTTTGTCAGGGGGCTGAGATGGCTCAGAAAGCGCTTGTTGTAATGCACGGCAAAGGCATACATCAGCGTGGACCCGAGTGCCAGCACGGCCGCCCACGGTGCGCCTGCGGCGGAGAACTGATGTCCATCTGCAGCAAGCAAGGCCACGCCCACAAAGCCTAAGGCCAGGCCGATGGCCCGCAAACCTGACAATCTCTCTCCTGCCCACAGCCAACCCACCAGCGCACCCCACATGGGCGTGGTCGCGTTCAAGATGGACAAGAGCCCCGAAGGCAGGTGACGGGCAGCCTGCCCCAAGCCCATGAACGGCAGGATGCAAGACAGCAAGGCTGCGCCCAGCAATTGAGGCGCATGCTGCCACAAGGCCGGCCCCTCCCGACTGATGAGCACCAGTGGCAGCAGCATCAAGGCCCCGCCGGTGACACGGAAGGCCGCCACGGCCAGCGGGCCGACCGCGGGCGATGCCATCCTAAGAAAAAGAAAAGAGCCGCCCCAAATGGCGGCAAGAAACAGCAATTCGATCACGTCCCTGGGTTTCATGCGTGCCATCCTACCGGGATCGTGCAAGGCCTGCCGATCACATCGATTCATGGGGGATCGATCTCGGAAAAGGATTGAAAAAGGATGAACTGTTGCCCGGATTCACCATCTGACATCTGCAGTTCCCTAAAATCCTCCCTTTCGGGATGACACCAACCATTTAAAGCGAAGGACCACCATGCAAGTTGCCGCATCCATCTTCAAGGCCTATGACATCCGGGGCGTCGTCGGGCAGACTTTGGATGAGGCCATGGCCGAGCACCTGGGCCGTGCCTTTGGTACCGAGGCGCTCAAGCTGGGTGAAAAGGCCGTGGCCATTGGCCGCGATGGCCGTCTCTCCGGTCCTTCCCTGAGCGGCGCCTTGATCCGTGGCCTGCGCGCCACCGGCATCAACGTGATCGATCTGGGCGCCGTGACCACACCCATGCTGTACTACGTGGCAGCCACGCGTGGCGCTGAAGGTTGTCACAGCGGCATCCAGGTAACTGGTAGCCACAATCCCAAGGATTACAACGGCTTCAAGATGGTGCTGGCTGGTCGCGCCATTTACGGCGATGACATCCAGGGCCTGCGTCAGCGCATCGAAAAGGAAGACTACGCCACGGGCGCTGGCAGCCTGGTCGAGCTCAATGTGCTGGACGAGTACACCAAGCGCATCACGGGCGATTGCAAGCTGGCACGCCCCATGAAGATCGTGGTGGACTCGGGCAACGGCATCCCCGGTGCATCGGCCCCTGGCATCCTGCGTGCGCTAGGCTGCGAAGTGATCGAGCTGTACTCCGAAGTGGACGGCGACTTCCCCAATCACCACCCTGATCCATCCAAGCCCGAGAACCTGGAAGACCTGATCAAGGCAGTCAAAGAGCATGGCGCCGAGCTGGGCCTGGCCTTTGACGGCGACGGCGATCGCCTCGGTGTGGTCACCAAAGACGGCCACAACATTTTCCCGGATCGCCAGATCATGCTGTTCGCCAAGGACGTGCTGTCGCGTGTTCCCGGCGCGCCCATCATCTTTGACGTCAAGTGCAGCCAGCGTCTGGCCATTGCCATTCGCGAAGCTGGCGGCGTGCCCACGATGTACAAGACGGGGCACTCGCTGGTCAAGGCCAAGCTCAAGGAACTCAACTCGCCATTTGCTGGCGAGATGAGCGGCCACATTTTCTTTGGCGAGCGCTGGTACGGTTTTGACGACGCCACCTACACGGCCGGCCGTCTGCTCGAAATCCTCAGCAAGGTTGCCAATCCCAGCGCCGTGCTGGATGCCTTGCCCACCAGCTTCAGCACACCTGAGCTGAACGTGTCTTGCGCAGAGGGCGAGCACCACGCGGTCATCGAGAAGCTGCGCCAGACAGCTACTTTTGAAGGTGCCGACCTGACCACCATCGACGGCTTGCGCGCTGACTATCCAGACGGATTCGGCCTGGTTCGTGCATCCAACACCACGCCGGTGCTGGTTCTGCGCTTCGAAGGCCAGACTCAGGAAGCGCTGGAGCGCATCCAGAAGCACTTCATGGCTCAGATCCTGGCAGTCAAGCCGGACGCCCACGTCGGCGCATCGGCGCACTGACCGCATTGCCATCGTCTGCCGTTGTTGATTGAATCGGTGATCAAGCCTTGGCTGGCACGCCAGGCTTACAGCCTGGTGCTGAGGCTGGCTACGCCTGCCTATCTGTGGCGAATCTGGTCGCGCGGCCAGATCGAGCCCGGATACCGGCTGGCATGGCCGCAGCGGCTTGGCCTGTATGGCCCGGCATATCGGCAAGCCTGGCGAGATGACGCGGGGCAGGGTGTACGCCGCCGGCCCGTCGTTTGGCTGCACGCTGTGTCTCTGGGTGAGGCGCGTGCTGCGGCCCCACTGATCCAGGCCTTGCGTCAGCAGCGGCCTGACATGCGCCTGCTTTTGACGCACAGCACGGCCACGGGACGCGAGGCAGGTCAGGCCCTGCTTCAGGCTGGCGATGTGCAGACCTGGTTCCCTTTTGATACGCCCGGCGCCGTGCGTCGGTTTCTGTTGCAGCATCGCCCGGATGTCGGTGTGCTGATGGAGACGGAAGTCTGGCCGAACGTTCAGTATGTTGCCCGCCGCAGGGGCGTGCCGATGGTGTTGGCCAACGCGCGCTTGAGTGAGAAGAGCCTGCGGCAAGGGCAGCGTCTGGCTGCTTTGATGCGCCCGGCGGCCCAGGCCCTGAGCGTCGTGCTGGCGCAAACCGAGGCGGATGCGCAGCGCCTGGTGAAGATGGGGGCGCCGCGTGTGGATGTATGCGGCAACGTCAAGTTCGACATGACGCCGGCGCCGCATCTGCTGGCGCAAGGTCAGGCCTGGCGCCAGGCCAGCGTGCGCCCCATCGCTCTGGCTGCCAGTACGCGTGAGGGTGAAGAGGCGCCTTTGCTGGATGCCTGGTTGGCGGCGTCTCAAACCTGGCCGGCAGATGCCGTCAGGCCCAGGCTGTGGGTGGTTCCTCGCCATCCTCAGCGTTTCGACGAGGTCGCTGAGCTCGTCGCCCGCAAGGGTTTGTCGCTGTCACGGCGAAGCAACTGGGTGAATGGCGAGCCCGATGCGCGGGCCCTTCAGGCTGATGTCTGGCTGGGTGATTCGATGGGTGAGATGCCGGCTTATTTCGCATCTGCCAGGGTTGCCTTGCTGGGCGGCAGTTTCGAACCGCTCGGCGGGCAGAACCTGATCGAAGCGGCAGCATGTGCCTGTCCGATTCTCATGGGTCCTTCCACATTTAATTTTGCGGATGCGGCGGAGTTGAGCGAGGCTGCAGGCGCGGCGTTTCGCGTCCAGAATCTGGTCGAAGCGGTCAAAAAAGCAGTTAAATTTTGTAATGCGGACAACGGTGATCGCATGGCGGAAATCTGCCTGTCTTTTGCTCAGGCACACCGTGGGGCAGCTGAGCGCATGGCGCACGCCATCTGGGCAGGGGTCTCCCCTCACTCTGGGGATAACTTTTAGAAACAACTCCGTGCACAATTCACTCATCAGTTAATTAGTGAGCCAACTATGTCTTTCTCAACCCGCATTGCTCCTGTTGCCATCGCCCTTGCCGCCATGGTGTCCCAGGCCTATGCCAAGACTCAGGATCTGGGCCTGTTGACGGACACGGCCACCACCTTTGGTAACTCGTTCACGAGCAACGGTGGTTTCACTGACTACTACACCTTCTCCATCGGCAATCCCGGTTCGGTGACAGGTACCACGGCTGACACGTCTTACGTGCTGTTCTTCGCCAAGGACGTTACCCTCAGCTCGCTGGTGTTGACCTCCGGTTCGACCTCGACCGTGATCGGTCAAGACGCCACGCCCAACTCTTTCACCTTCTCTGGGCTGACGGCTGGTAGCTACACGCTGGCTGTGAACGGCACGGTATCCGGTGACTGGCTGTTGCCAACCGTTGGCAGCTACAGCGGTTCGATCAAGGCCGTGTCGTCCTCAGTGGCTTCGGCTGCACCCGAGCCTGCTGACCTGGCCTTGACCTTCGTGGGTCTGGCTGGTGTGGGCCTGATGGTTCGCCGTCGCGCTGTGCGCTGATCTCGGCGGGGCGGTCATGCCGCCCCTCATCCTCGGATGATCGACAGAAACGGACCTTCGGGTCCGTTTGTTTTTTCAGATCTTGAACAACACCGAGTGTGAAGATGCTCGGGGTAGGCTGGTACATCCTGTATCGTCTCGACATTGTTTTCGGAGACTTGTTGAAATGCCCTGGTTCAGTCGCAAGTCGGTGCATCGCGCCGCAGGTGTGTTGGGTCGTGTTGCGGGTGTCGCACTGTTGATGACGTTGGCCGCTTGCCCCTCCAAGGACAAGCCTGCCGCTCAAGGTGATGCCTCCCAGATCGTGGCCAAGGTCAACGACAGCGAGATTTCGATCCACCAGGTGCAGTCGGTGCTGCAATCGCAACCCGCTTTGGCCGAACAGCTGGGTGAGGCTGCGCCTGCCAAGGTGCTCGACAGCCTGATCGAGCAAGAGTTGGCGGCGCAGGCAGCCAGGCAGGCTGGCCTGGACAGCAGCCCGCGCGTTCTGCAGGCGATGGAACTGGCCAAGCGCGAGGTGTTGGCGCGTGCCTATCAGGATCAACTGGCTGACAAGATCGTGACGCCCGACTCTGAGGCCATCAATCGTTATTACGAAGCGCATCCCGAACTGTTTGCCCAACGCCGCCGCTATACGCTGCAGGAGATCATGGTCAAGGGTTCTGAGGAACAAGCCAAGGATCTCAAGGGAAAGGTGGAGCACCTGGCCAGTGCCGATGCAGCCAACCAGCTTGTGACGGCCTCGGGCTTGCCGCATTCCAATCGCAACAGCATCCAGTGGGCAGAAGCCTTGCCAATGGATATCCTGCCTCAACTGGCCTATCTGAAGGCCGGTCAATCTCTGGGTGTGATCCGCCCTGATGGTCTGGTGATCCTGACTGTTCTGGCCACTGAAGACGCACCCATGACCCGCAGCGTGGCTGCTCGTCCGATTCAGGCGGCCTTGCTCGCAACCAGTCGACGCGAGGTCGTGAGCAAGGGCATGGCGGCACTGCGCAGCAAAGCCAAGATCCAGCGTATGGGGGCATTGGCGCCGGTCGCTGCATCGGCAGCATCTGTTGCGGCAACCGCATCTGCGCCATGAATCTGGCCGGCGGTCAGCGCGCCATGGTCAGTCGCTCGGGCTGGGTGATCGGGGGGGCGTGGCTCACCTTGCTGATCCCGACCTTGTGGGACTATCTGTTTGGCCAATGGTCGACTTACAGCCAGGGGCATGAGCTGCTGCTGTTGATCGTGGTGATCTGGTTGATGTGGCGTGAATGGCCGCAGATCGCCGCCTTGCCCGATGTGAAGCCGGCGTGGTGGGCCATGCTGGCCATGGGGGGCGGCTTGCTGGCTTATGCCTTCGGCCGTACGCAGGAGTTCATTCGCATCGAGATGATCGCCTTGTGGTGGGTGAGCCTGAGCATCGTGTTGATGTGCAAGGGCGTGGCGGGTTTGAAGCGCACCTGGTTTGCCTGGCTGTTCGCGCTGTTCATGATGCCCATTCCGTTTTCGGTCGTGTTGACGCTGACTGCACCCCTGAAAGAAGCCGTGTCTGCACTGGCCACCTTGATCCTGGGCTCGGTCGGTTATCCAGTAGGGCGCACAGGCGTCATCATCACGGTCGGGCAATATCAATTGCTGGTGGCCGAGGCCTGCGCCGGTCTGCACTCCATGTTCATTCTGGAGGCCATGGGCCTGCTCTACAGCTATTTGGTGAGCCACCAGTCATGGGGGCGCAACGCCTTGCTGGCGCTGTGTGCGGTGCCTGTGTCGTTCACTGCCAATGTTTTTCGGGTCATGATCCTGGTGGTGGTGACCTATCACTTTGGTGATGCCGTTGGCCAAGGCTTCGTGCACAACTTCGCGGGCATCGTGTTGTTTGCCGTGGCGCTGGCTCTGATGGGTGGTGTGGATGCCTTGCTGGGCATGCTCGTACCTGATCCTCGCGAGGATGTGCGCCATGGCTGATCGCAAAGAGGCGGCGGCCTGGCTCATGGCGCTCAGCATGATCGTGACGGCGGTATTCAGTCATGTGTTCCTGCCCAAGCCGCTGGCCGAGGCTCAGGCGCGTGCCAACACGCCGCTGGAGCAGCTCTTTCCTGCCCAGTTCGGCGCCTGGCGTCTGGATCCGTCTTCTGCGGCGCTGATTCGCCCGGCGTTCGAGCAGGCCAAGCGCTTTCAGATGTATGACCAGGTACTGGAGCGCACGTATCTGGATGCCTATGGCCGTCGCGTGATGTTGTCCGTGGCCTATGGCCGCCAGCAATCCGTTGGGCTGCAGATGCACCGCCCGGAGGTTTGCTACAAGGCGGGTGGCTTTCACATTGCCAACGTTCACGCCGGCGAGATGGCACTGCTGGGGCGCAAAGTGGCGGTCACCAGGTTGTTTGCCAGCATGGTGGGGCGGCCTGAGCCGATTACCTACTGGCGCTTGTTGGGCAACGAGTTGATGGTTGATGAGCAGCAGTTCAAGGTGCGGCAACTGTCGCTGGGTGCTACTGGCGCGATCCCTGATGGCTTGTTGGTGCGCATTTCCAGCATCGACGATGAGCCTGCAGGTGCCTACAAGCTGCACGCTGAATTTGCGCAGGCGATGGTTCAGGCGATGAGCCCGGCGCAGCGGCAGCGTGTGCTGGGTTGGTAGGGCTCCGGGCCTTGAGCGCAGATCGCTGGTGTGTGGCCAGCTGTGATCAGGCCAGCAGATCCTGCCACTCGGGATGGCGCTTGATGTAGATCCGCACGTAACTGCACAGCGGGTTCACCTTGTAGCCCTGTACACGAGCCCAGGTGAGTGCCGCTTTCACCAGTGCAGCCGCGATACCTCGGCCCTCCAGTTGACCCGGCACACCCGTGTGTGTCATGTGCATGGTGTGGCCATCCAGTCGGTAGTCGGCCTCGCAGCGCAAGCCATCAACGATGGCTTCGAAGCGACCGATTTCAGGCTTGTGGATGATGTTCAGTTCGGTTGATGCGGAGCTCATGCGTTGTTCCATCCAGGTGTTTCGTCAGACCAGGCCCGCAGCGCCCAGGACGGCCCCTGCGGCCACCAGCCAGATCAGTGAGATCTTCGTACGCCAGACCAGCGCGGCGATCACGATGCTGAGCAGCAGGGCTCGGGGCTGTTGTTGTGCCGATGGTGCCAGATGCCAGCCCGTGGCCAGCAGCAGACCGATCGTGACCGGGATCATGCCTGCCTGGAAGGCCTGCACGCTCAGCCAGTGCTTGCGTGTGGACACCCAGCGCGAGACCGACAATGCCAGGGTGGTGGAGGGCACCATGATGCCGACCATGCTCACGACGGCGCCGCCCAACCCACCGGCATACCAGCCCATCAGGGCCACGAACAGTACATTGGGGCCAGGAGCGGCCTGAGCCAGTGCAATGGCCGAAGTGAAGTCAACGTCACTGAGCAGACCGCTGTCGACCACCAGGCGCCGGTGCATGTCGGGCACAAGTGTGATGGCGCCGCCGATTGACATCAGGGACAAGGCCAGGAAATGGCCGAACAGCAACCACCAGGTGTCGGGTGCCCACATCAACGGCGTCATGCCGGGCCCTTTGTTGCATGTGTCGCTTTGCGGCGCAGCAGCCAGTAGGTGCCCATGCAGGTCAGGGACCCCAGGCCCAGCAGCACCCAGATCAGCGGCCAGTGCAGGACCGCCATCATGCCGAAGGCCAGGGCCGCCAGTGCGGCGCAGGTGGGCCAGCCCAGCACATGGTTCTGGATGGGCGCAGCCAGTTTGAGCACGGTGCCCACGATCTGCCCGGCGGCCACAGCCGCTATGCCGCCCAGTGCACCTTTGATCAGGCCTTGAACCTGTGCGACGTGAGAGGCTTCACCCAGCAGCCAGGCCAGCAGGAGCATCAGCGCCATGGGCGCCGCGATCATGCCAGCCAGGGCCACGAGTGCGCCACGCCAGCCGAAGAAGCGGTCGCCGATCATCAGCGACAGGTTGCACACATTGGGGCCGGGCAGCACTTGCGCGCCGCTGAGCATCTCGACGAAGTCCTGCGGGCTCAGCCAGCGACGGCGTTCACACAACTCGCGCTGGGCCACGGCGATCACGCCGCCGAAGCCCTGCAGCGCCAGGATCGAGAAGGCCACGAACAAGTGCCACAACGAGCGTGGTCGGTCCAGCGCCAGCTCGTTGACCACTGGCGTGGGCGCATCAGGCATAGACGGCCACAACCTGGTAACCCAGCGCAGCCAACTGGCCGCAGGGCGTCCACAAATGGGTTTTCTCGTTGACGTAGCCTTCGCCGGTAGCCAGGGCATCCTTGTCCATGCGCCACAAGCCCTTGGGATCACCGACCTCGACAGGGCGCAGCTCCAGTGCCCACGAGACGGACGACGCAGGGGCGAATCCCTTGAGTTGCCCCAGCGCAGGTGTGGGGCCGGCGTCGGCCAGCAGCACGGCCTGCAATTCGGCGTCCACGTTTTCGACCTCGTGTAGGCGAATGTGGGTGCGGCTGTGCCATTCCTTGGATCCCGTGAATGGCAGGCTGCCTTCCGCGTGACGGATGTCCAGATGCTGGGTGAAGGCCGGCATCATATTGGGCACATACGGCCACCTCATGGCTTCGTTTTCATCCTTGGCCACGGCAGGGCGCTCGGGGCGCAGATGGGGCAGGGCCGATTCGCGGCCCGTTCCGAACACGCCCAGCAACACGCCACCGATCTGTTCCTGACCTTGTGCATCGATTTGTGTCACGCGGGCTTGCACTTGCCGCACATTCTTGCCTTGGCGCAGCAAGGTCACGTCCACCGTCATGGCGCCAGGGGCAACCGGACCCACGAAGTTGGTCTGCAGGGCGCGCAAAGGCCAGTCGGCACCGCACACGTCGCGCATGGCTTGTACAACCAGTGCAGACAGCAGGCCGCCGAAAGTAGTGCGGCCCTGAGCCCAGTCGGCTGTCACCATGAAGGTGACATGGTTATGGCTGCTCTGACGGCTAGCCAGGATCTGGGCCAGGGTGGTGACGGATGCCTTGGTAGCACGCTGTGTATCGCTCATGGAGCACCTGCTTGGTTGAACGGGAACCCATTATCGAACGATCGTGCTATTTTTGCTCGCCGCCGATATTTTCCAGCATGTGCTCGATCTGAACGGCGGGTACCGGGCGGCTGTAGAGGTAGCCCTGAACCACGTCACAACCGCGGCTGGCGAGGAAGGCTTCCTGATCCGGCATCTCCACGCCCTCAGCCACCACATTCATGCGCAGGCCGTGCGCCATCGAGATCATGGTGCTGACCAGCTGGGCATCACTGTCGTTGCCGGGCAGATCCTGCACAAAGCTGCGGTCGATTTTGAGTTGGTGCACCGGGAAGCGCTTGAGGTAGGCCAGAGAGGAGTAGCCGGTGCCGAAGTCGTCGATCGACAGGAAGACACCCAGCGCGTGCAACATCTGCAGGAACTGCTCTGCACCCATGCCGGACTCCATCAGCCCGCTCTCGGTGATTTCGATCTCCAGCCTTTCAGGCGGCAGGCCGGTGCGGTTGAGGATGCGAGACAGTCGCTCGACCACGCCGCCGCGGCGGATTTCCGACGGTGAAAGGTTCACGGCGATGCGGCCGAAGTCCAGCCCGGCATCCAGCCAGGCCTTGCCTTGGCGGCAGGCCTCCTGCAGGACCCATTCGCTGAGCGCCACGATCATGCCGGTTTCTTCCATCACGGGAATGAACTGGTTGGGGCTGACGGAGGGCAGGCAAGCGTTGGTTTCTGTGGGTGTTTTCAGGCGCACCAGGGCCTCAACGGCCGTGACCTTGCGGGTCTCCAGGTTGATCATGGGCTGGAAGTGCAGCACGAACTCGCCATGCTCCACGGCGCGGCGCAAGCGGGTTTCCAGTTGCAGGCGCGAGGTGGCGTCACTTGTGAACGCTTCGGTGTAGAAGCTGAAGCTGTTGCGGCCGCGTCGCTTGGATTCGTACATGGCCGCATCGGCATTGCGTACCAGCTCGGAGGCATCCTGGCCATCGGCTGGGAACAGACTGATGCCGATGGAGGCGCGCACATAGACCTGCTGGCCGCCGTCCAGCGTGAAAGGCTGGTTGAGCGTTTCCAGGATCGCAGTGGCCACATGGGCGGCTTGTTGCGGATGGCGCAGGTGTTCCAGCACGAGGATGAACTCGTCGCCACCCAGCCGGCCGAGGGTGTCTTCCTGGCGTACGCGCTGGCGCAGGCGGTGGGCCACTTGCTTGAGCAGGCTGTCGCCCGCAGCGTGGCCCAGGCCATCGTTGACGGTCTTGAAGTTGTCCAGATCGATGAAGATCACGCCCACCAGTGTGTGATGGCGCTGCGCCAGGTTCACGGCATGCGCGAGACGCTGGTGGATCATCACGCGGTTGGGCAGCTCGGTGAGCGGATCGAAGTGGGCCATCTTGGCCAGACGCTCTTCGGTCTGCTTGATCTGGGTGATGTCAGTGAACACGCCCACGAAGTGGGTGGGGCGGCCCCGGTTGCTCTTGACCGCGCTGACCGACAGCTTGGTCATGAACAGATCGCCCGTCTTGCGCCGGAACCAGACCTCGCCTTGCCAGTAGCCTGAGCCGATCATCTCGGCACGCATGTCGGCCAAGGTTTCGTTAGGTCGATCAGGCAGCAGGAATTCGGGCGATTTGCCCACGACTTCGAGCTCGTCATAGCCGGTCAACGCCGTGAAGGCCGGGTTGATCGACACGACCATGCGGTTGCGGCTGAGCACCATCATGCCGTCCTGCGTGCTTTCCAGTGCGGCGGCGTGCAGGCGTATGCGCTCTTCGGCTTCATCGCGCAAGGCTTCGCGGTGCAGGTTGTGTAGCGCAAAGGACAGGTCGCTTGAAAGGGCTTCGAACAGCGAGAGCTCGTCGGCGTCCTGGTCGTCCACGCGCTTGCCCAGCAAGATCAAATGGCCCACCAGCAGGTTGTCGCGGTGCAGCGGCACGATCACGCAACCGGGGATGCCTGCCGCAATGGCCTCGTCTGTCCAGGCCGGGCGCATGGCGCATTGGCCCAGATTGCGGGTGCGGAAGGTGCGGCCATGGCGCAAAGCCATGTCCAGTGCAGCGTCTGGTGTTTCTTCTGGCAGCAGGTCGAAGTCAAGGCTGGCTTCGCTGGGCGCGGCGTCCCCGGCCAGCGCCACGTAGCTCAGGTGGCGGCGATCGTCTTCGTCGAACAAGGCCACCCAGGCTTTGCGGAACTGCCCGTGATCCACGGCCACTTCACAGACTTTCTCCAGCAGCGTGTCCTCTTTTTCAGAGCGCACGATGGTCTGGTTGACGTGGCTGAGGAAGTCGTACATGCGCGTCTTGCGACGCAGGCGGTGTTCGATCTGGCGGCGGGAGGTGATGTCCCAGATCATCCAGACGACTTCGTTGGTGTCGCCAATAGGGGCGCAGCGGCTGTCGAAGTGTTTGCGTTCTCGGTTGACCGGGATGGTGAAGGTCAGCGATTGCGAGACGCGGGTTTGCAGTGCCTGTTGCAGCACGCCCATGAAGCGTGCGGCCATGTCAGGCGGGAAGAAGTCCTTCAGGTTGAGGCCGAGCATGGCTTCACGAGGACGACCCAGCAGGGGCAGGTTGCTGCCGTAGATGTCCAGATAGTGGCCGTTGGCATCCATGCGGAAGGCCAGATCGGGCAGCACCTCCGCAAAGGCGCGCAACTGTGCTTCGCGGGCCTTGAGTGCATCGGTGGCTTGTTCACGCTGACGGTGGGCGCGTGCCATCAGGGTCAGCAGCAGCAAGGTCATGCCGCCCACCAGGCCCATGTTGATCTTGTCGAGCTTGTGCTGGGCCTCGGTTTCCTCGTCCAGTTCGGCCGCCCAGCTTTGAGCGACGATCCGGGCCGCCTCATCCACCTCGGTCAGTGCGTGCTGCAGGCCCGCGGCATCCAGCAAGGCCGGGGTTCGCAAGCGTTTGGCCAGCGCCTGGCGCGTAAGGTCAATCTTGCTTTGCAGCTGCTGCAGGGCCGGATCCAGCGCCGGTGGGGCAACATCGTGTAGTTGGCGCACGGTGGACTGCGCTTTGGCCGCAGGCTGGTCCACCATCACGTCGTTGATATCGGTTTGGCCCAGCACGCGTTGCTCGGCCAGCCACTGGCTTTGCCTCGCCTGGAATTGCGCCTCCGACAGCAGCGTGTCAAACACGTGTGCGCGTTGCTGCAAGTGGTGCCAGCCCATGTGCGACCACGCGATCAAGCCGATGCTCACCGTTGCCACAGCCGCCACGGACATGGCAATGGGCCCGAACCGGCCAAGTGCCGGTACGGTGGGGGAGGCGGGAGCCTGCTGCTGCATGTTGGATGGGATGACGGCGCTCACGGACCTGGGATCGTTCGATATGTGTGTCTGTTTCGCTGAGCCGGTCAGCTTAGGTGAAAAACAGTGTCTTCGGCGATGATGGGGGCTGGCAATCGGGACCTCCCCCTTAAAGGGGGTTCGCGACGTCGGTACAAGTTCACAGTTTGGAGACCGTTCCCTCATGTCCAGCGCGCAGGCCTATGTGCCTACTTACAACGCCACGTCCACTTTTGTCACGGTGCGCGGCCTGAAGCACCACGTGATGACCTGGGGAGATACCGCCCGGGTCACGCCCGAGCAGCCTTTGCTGGTGATGGTGCACGGCTGGATGGACACGTCGGCGTCGTTCCAGTTCATGGTTGACGCATTGAGGCAACAACCGGGATGGGCAGATCGCCCCATCGTGGCCATCGACTGGCGCGGATTCGGCCTGACCGAAGTGCCGCAGACCGACAGCTATTTCTTTGCCGATTACCTGGGCGATCTGGACTTGCTGCTGGATCAACTCGCACCGAATCAGAAGATCGACCTGCTGGGACACAGCATGGGCGGCAATGTGGTGATGCTGTATGCCGGCGTGCGCTCCGAGCGCATCCGCAAGCTGATCAACCTGGAAGGCTTCGGCATGCCCGCCACGCAGGCGCAGGAGGCACCGGATCGCTACATCAAGTGGCTCGACGAGCTGAAAAAGCCCGTGCAGCTCAAGGACTACGCCACCTTGCCCGAGGTGGCCAGGCGCCTGCAGGCCAACAACCCGCGTCTGCGCGAATCCTTTGCCCTGTGGCTGGCGGGGCACTGGGCCAGAAAGGAGGGCGAACGCTGGGTGATCAATGCCGATGCCGCGCACAAGCGCCCTCAGCCCATCCTCTACCGTGTGGAAGAGGTCTACGCCTTTCTGGAACGCATTGCCTGTCCGGTTTTATTCGTTGAAGGCACCGAAACGCTGTATTTCATGCTGTTCAACGGCAAATTCTCCCGGGAAGAGTTCCTGGAGCGTGTGAAGCGCGTGCCTGATTTCCGCCTGGAAAGCATCGAGAAAGCGGGGCACATGCTGCACCATGACCAGCCCGAAGAGCTGGCAGTCCACATCGCCAACTTCCTAAAATCGGTAGATCCCGCCATCGCATGAGAAAATAAGCTCATTGATAAAAGGCTCCAGTCACGGACTGCAGGGCCTTTTTGACTTGAACCGAATAACGACAGACACCTTTTTTGCGCAGGATTCACATGGACATCGAACACATCAACGCCCTGGGCACCCAGATTGCCGACCTGACCCAGCGGACCGCCGAGCTTCGGAGGTATCTTTGACTGGGATGAAAAATCCCGCCGCCTGAGCGAAGTCAACGCCGAACTCGAAGACCCGTCTGTCTGGAACGACCCCAAGCGCGCCCAGGAGCTGGGCAAGGAAAAGAAGTCGCTTGAAAACGTGGTCGTGACGATTTCCGAGCTGGAAACCGGTCTGGCAGACAACGCCGAGCTGTTCGACATGTCCAAGTCCGAAGGTGACATGGACGGCCTGCAAGCGATCGCCGACGATGTGGCCGCCCAGGCTGCCCGCGTGGGCGAGCTGGAATTCCGCCGCATGTTCAACAACCCGGCCGACCCGCTGCCCGCGTTCGTGGACATCCAGGCCGGTGCCGGCGGCACCGAGGCTTGCGACTGGGCCAGCATGCTGTTGCGCCAGTACACCCGTTATGCCGAGCGCAAGGGCTTCACCTGCACCGTTGAAGACATCACCGATGGCGATACGGCCGGCATCAAGAGCGCCACGATCAAGGTCGAGGGCGAGTACGCCTTTGGCCTGCTGCGCACCGAGACCGGTGTACACCGCCTGGTCCGCAAGTCGCCGTTCGACTCGTCCGGTGGCCGCCACACCAGCTTTGCCAGCGTCTTCGTGTATCCCGAAATCGACGACACCATCGAGATCGAGATCAACCCCGCCGATGTGCGCACCGACACCTTCCGTGCCAGCGGCGCGGGCGGTCAGCACATCAACAAGACCGACTCTGCAGTGCGGCTGACGCACATCCCGACCGGCATCGTCGTACAGTGCCAGGACGGCCGTAGCCAGCACAGCAACCGTGATGTCGCCTGGAAGCGCCTGCGTTCGCGTCTGTATGACCACGAGATGCGCAAGCGCCAGGAAGAGCAGCAAAAGCTCGAAGACACCAAGACCGATGTGGGCTGGGGACACCAGATCCGTTCCTACGTGCTGGACAACAGCCGCATCAAGGACTTGCGTACCAACGTTGAAATCTCCAACACCCAAAAGGTGCTGGATGGTGATCTTGACCAGTTCATCGAAGCCAGCCTGAAACAAGGCGTTTAAGCAGCTACCGCTGCACCCGGCTTCCATGAAGTTCTTCATCCAAAGGACTCTCCGACATGCGTGAAGGTACCGCCCCTCTGATTCGCCGCGAAGACTATGCGGCGCCGGCTTTCTGGATTCGAACGGTCGATCTGACCTTCGATCTGGATCCGGCCAAGACCCTGGTCATCAACAAGATGACCGTGGAACCCAATGCCAACCAACC